>NZ_JBHZTC010000007.1:0-172282 GCF_042879195.1 Kocuria nitroreducens | reverse complement strand
GACTACGAACGCCTCCCCGCCCACGCCGAAGCCATGGTCAAGTGGTCCATGATCGGGCTGATGACCCGCCGACTGGCACCAGCACCAGGACGCCGGCCATGGCAACCGAAAACCGCAGGCTGACCCCTTTCCCAACACCTACTCAGGCGAACCAGATGCCGATCTCGCGTTCGGCGGACTCCGGGGAGTCGGAGCCGTGCACGATGTTCTGCTGGACCTTCTCGCCCCAGTCCCGGCCGAGGTCGCCCCGGATCGTGCCCGGCGCGGCGGTGGTCGGCTCGGTGGTCCCGGCCAGGGACCGGAAGCCTTCGATCACCCGGTGGCCCTCGACGACCGCGGCCACGACCGGGCCGCTCAGCATGAACTCGACGAGCGGCTCGAAGAAGGGCTTCCCCCGGTGCTCCGCGTAGTGCTCCTCCAGCACGGAGCGCTCCGCGTGCAGCAGGCGAAGCTCGGCGAGGCGGTAGCCCTTCGCCTCGATCCGGGCGAGCACGTCGCCGGTGAGGCCGCGGGCCACGCCGTCGGGCTTGACGAGGACGAGGGTGCGTTCCGTGGTCATGGGGGTCCTTCCGAGGTGCGGGTCCAGGATGTCGGTGCCCAGCCTAGCCGTCCGGGTGCTCCCGCTCCCACCGGGCCTGGGCGGCATCGCGGGCGGCGTTCTCCCGGTCCAGCCGCGCCCCGGTGCGCACGGCGTACCACCAGGCGAGCACGGACAGCCCGCCCACGAAGAACATCGTGGGCAGCACGAAGCCCGTGGCCAGGAACACGGCCTGCAGGACCCACCCGACGGTGTACCCCCAGGGCCGGCCCAGCACGGCGGGGGCCAGCCCCAGGAGCAGCGCGAGCGCGGCCCCGCCGGCCAGGATCGCCGTCCGGGCCCCGTCCCCGAGCTCGCGGCCGAGCACCCCGTAGGCGGTGAGGGCGGCGAAGAACGCGATGAACGCCTCCATGACCAGCACGGAGGAGGCGAACATCGTGCGGATCGAGCGCCGCGGCCGGGGCTGCCCGGGGTGCCGGCCGCGCTGGGCTCTGGTCATGCGTGCCACGTGGGACGGGTCCTCTCCTGTGGGAAGTGCGGTGCGTGCGGGGCGGGGGACACGGTCACAGGCCCAGCAGCGTGCGGGCCTCGCCGACCACGGTGATCGAGCCCGTGACCAGCACGGCGCCGTCGAACTCCGGGCGGGCGGCGGCGTCCTGGACCGCCTCGGTCATCGCGTCGTCGAGCTGGGGGACGGCGTGGACCACGTCCTCCGGGAAGCCGAGGTCCACGGCGAGCTCGGCGAGCTCCTGCGGGTCCACCGCCCGCGGCGAGGAGGACCGGGTGAACCAGAACTCGGTGTGGAACTCCTCGTACTCGTCCAGCAGGACCCGCAGCATCGCCTCGGCGTCCTTCTCGTGGAGCACGCCCACCACGAGGTTGAGCTTCCCGAACGTGAAGGCCTCCTTGAGGGCGGCCGCCGCGGCCCTGAGCCCGTGCGGGTTGTGCGCGGCGTCGAGGACCACCGGGGGCGCCTTGCGGGCCAGCTCCAGCCGTCCCGGGGACTCGACGGCGCCCAGTCCGGTGCGGACCAGCCCGGGGTTGAGCTCCTTCCCGCCGCCGCCGAGGAACGCCTCCACCGCGGCGACGGCAAGGGCGGCGTTCTCCGCCTGGTGGGCGCCGAACAGCGGCAGCAGGACCTCGGGATAGCGTCCGGCCAGGCCCTGCAGGGTGAGCACCTGCCCGCCCACGGCCGTGGCGCGGGCGTCGACGCCGAACTCGACGCCGCCGAAGCGGAACGGGACACCCAGCTCCCGGGCCCGGGAGAGAAGCACCTCGGCGGCCTCCGGGTCCTGCGCGGCGGAGACGAGGAACCCTCCCGGTTTGAGGATCCCGGCCTTCTCCGTGGCGATCTCCCCGAGCGTGTCGCCGAGCATGTCCGTGTGGTCGAGGTCGACGGGCGTCACCACGGAGACCACGGCGTCGGCCACGTTCGTGGCGTCCCAGGAGCCGCCGATGCCCACCTCGAGGACGACGACGTCGACCGGCGCGTCCGCGAAGACCGCGAACGCGAGCGCCGTGACGGTCTCGAAGTAGCTGAGCCGGGGCTCGCCCCGCTCGGCCAGCTCGGCGTCCACAAAGCCGAGGTAGGGGACGATCTCGCCGTACACGCGGACGAAGGCCTCGTCGTCGACGGGCGCGCCGTCGACGCTGATCCGCTCGGTGACCCGGGAGAGGTGGGGGCTGGTGTAGCGGCCCACCCGCAGGTCGTGGGCGAGCAGCAGGGACTCCACCATCCGCGCGGTCGAGGTCTTGCCGTTGGTGCCGGTCAGGTGGATGACGGGGGCGGCGCGCTGCGGCTCGCCGAGGACCTCCATGACCCGCCGCATCGCGTCCAGGCGCGGGGCCATCCGGTTCTCGGGGGCCCGCGCGAGCAGCTGGGCGTAGACCTCCTCGACGGTCGCCGCGCCGCCGGTCTCCGCGGACGGGGCGCTCACGACTGCACCGCCCCGGCGTCGGCGGAGGTGCCGACCGAGGTGCCGGCGGAGATCCCGTGCGGGGAGCCCACCACGGACACGGCCACGGACGGTTCGCCCACGTGCAGCTCGAGCTCGGTGGAGAGCGTCTCGCCGGCCACGAGCCCGCGGTTGGCCTCGAGCGCGGCGACCGTCCGCCCGTCGGCGGTGACGACGGTGCGGATCCGGTCGGAGACCTGGAGGGCGGCGTCCTTGCGGGCCTGCTGGATCGCCCGGACCATGTCCCGGGCGGTGCCCTCGGCCTCGAGCTCGGGGGTGAGCTCGGTGTCGAGGACGAGGAAGCCTCCGCCGGGCAGGACGGTCACGGCGCGGGACCCGGCCGCGGCGTCCTGCGCCACGACGGTCTCGAGCTCGTACTCGCCCTCGTGCAGCTCGACCCCGCCGGCGGTGACGGTGCCGTCCTCCGCGGTGGACCAGTCCCCCGCCTTGGCGGCCCTGATGACGGTCTGCACGCCCTTGCCCAGGCGCGGGCCCGCGGCGCGGGCGTTGACCTTGAGCTGCTGGGAGATGCCGAACTGCTCCGCGGAGGCCTCGGCGGTGTCGAGCAGGGTCACCGTCCTGAGATTGAGCTCGTCGGCTACGATGCGCTCGAAGGTGCCCGCGAGCTCGTTGCCGCCGGGGACGACGACGGTCATCCCGGCCAGCGGCTGGCGCACGCGAAGCCTGTGGGCCTTGCGCAGGGCGGAGCCGCTGGAGCAGATGCTGCGGGTGGTCTCCATCCGGGCCACCAGGTCGGGCTCGGCCGGGAACAGCGACGCGTCCGGCCAGTCGGTCAGATGCACGGAGCGCCCGGCGGTGAGCCCGCGCCAGATCTCCTCCGCGACCAGGGGCAGCAGCGGGGCGGCCACGCGGCAGACGGTCTCCAGACAGGTGTGGAGCACGTCGAAGGCGACGGTGTCCTCGTCGAAGAACCGGTCCCGGGAGCGGCGCACGTACCAGTTGGTCAGGGTGTCCATGTAGGCGCGCAGGTGCTCGGCGGCCCCGGAGACGTCGTAGCGGTCGAAGGACTCCTGGACGTCCGTCACCAGCCGGCCGGTGGCCGCGAGCACGAAGCGGTCCATGACGTTGCCGGACTCGTGGCGGGTCCGGGCCTCGTACCCGGCGCCGCCGTTCGCGGCATTCGTGTAGAGGCCGAAGAAGTGGTACACGTTCCACAGCGGCAGCATCATCTGCCGCACGCCGTCGCGGATGCCCTGCTCGGTGACGACCAGGTTCCCGCCGCGCAGGATCGGGCTGGACATCAGGAACCAGCGCATCGCGTCCGCGCCGTCCCGGTCCAGGACCTCGTTGACGTCCGGGTAGTTGCGCAGGGACTTCGACATCTTCTGCCCGTCGGAGCCCAGCACGATGCCGTGGCTGATGACGTTGCGGAACGCGGGCCGGTCGAAGAGCGCGGTGGCCAGGATGTGCAGCGTGTAGAACCAGCCGCGGGTCTGGCCGATGTACTCCACGATGAAGTCGCCCGGGTTGTGGGTCTCGAACCACTCCCGGTTCGCGAACGGGTAGTGCACCTGGGCGTACGGCATCGACCCGGAGTCGAACCACACGTCCAGCACCTCGGGCACGCGGCGCATCGTGGAGCGGCCGGTCGGGTCGTCGGGGTTCGGGCGGGTCAGCTCGTCGATCCACGGCCGGTGCAGGTCCACCTCGCCCCGGTCGTTGACGGGGAGCCGGCCGAAGTCGGCCTCCAGCTCCGCGAGGGAGCCGTAGACGTCGCGGCGCGGGTGCTCGGGGTCGTCGGACTCCCACACGGGGATGGGCGTGCCCCAGTACCGGTTGCGGGAGATCGACCAGTCGCGGGCGTTCTCCAGCCACTTGCCGAACTGGCCGTCCTTGACGTTCTCCGGGATCCAGGTGATCTGCTGGTTGAGCTCGACCATCCGCTCCTTGATCCGGGTGACCTCCACGAACCAGGAGGACACGGCGCGGTAGATCAGCGGGTTCCGGCAGCGCCAGCAGTGCGGGTACGGGTGCTCGTAGGTGGCCTGCCGGACCAGCCGGCCCTGGGCCCTGAGGTCCCGGACCACCGTGCGGGCGACGTCCTTGTCGAAGACGTTGCGCCCGGCGATCCCGGCCAGGGGGGCGCTGGCGGCGAGCCGCTCGTCCTCGAAGAGGCGGTAGAACACCCCGGACTCGTCGAGGGAGAGCACCACGGGGATGTCGTAGCGGGCGCAGACGTTCTGGTCGTCCTCGCCGTAGGCGGGTGCCTGGTGCACCAGCCCGGTGCCGTCGGTCGTCGTGACGTAGTCGGCCACGACGAACTGCCAGGACGTTCCCGTGCCGAAGCGCTCGGCGTCGGCGAAGTAGTCCCACAGCCGCCCGTAGCGCAGCCCCTCGAGGTCCGCCCCGCGGTGCCGGCCGGTCACGGCGGCGGCCGCGGCCGCCGCCGGGTCCTCGGCCTCGCCCCAGCCGAGGTCCTTGGCGTAGGCGCCCAGCAGCTCCTCGGCGATCAGGAAGCGCCGGTCCGCGAGCTCGCCGGAGCCGGGGACCACGGCGTAGACGATGTCGGGGCCCACGGCGATCGCCTGGTTGGTCGGCAGCGTCCAGGGCGTGGTGGTCCAGGCGAGGGCCTCCACCCCGGCGAGCTCGGCGGCCAGCTCGGGCCGCACCGCCCACGAGGCGTCGTCGAGCACGGGGAACGTGACGGTCACCGTCTGGTCCTGGCGGTCCTGGTAGACGTCGTCGTCCATCCGCAGCTCGTGGTTGGACAGCGGGGTCTCGTCCTTCCAGCAGTAGGGCAGGACGCGGTAGCCGGAGTAGACGAGACCCTTGTCGTCGAGGGCCTTGAACGCCGAGACGACGGACTCCATGTAGTCCGGGTTGAGGGTTTTGTAGTCGTTGTCGAAGTCCACCCAGCGGGCCTGGCGGGTGACGTAGTCCTGCCACTCGGAGGCGTACTTCATCACGGAGGACCGGCAGGCGTCGTTGAACGCCGCCACGCCCATCCGCTCGATCTCCTGCTTGTCCGCCATCCCGAGCTGCTTCATCGCCTCGAGCTCGGCGGGCAGCCCGTGGGTGTCCCAGCCGAAGCGGCGCTCCACCCGGCGGCCCTGCTGGGTCTGGTAGCGGGCCACGAGGTCCTTGACGTAGCCCGTCAGGAGGTGCCCGTAGTGCGGCAGGCCGTTGGCGAAGGGCGGGCCGTCGTAGAAGACGAACTCGTTGGAGCCGTCCCGGCCGGGGTCGCGCTGGTCCACGCTGGCCTGAAACGTGCGGTCCTGCGCCCAGTAGGCGAGGACGCGCTCCTCGACGGCCGGGAACGCGGGCGCCGCGGGCACGCCGCGGGCCTCGGGGTCGGTGGTCGCCTTGGGGTAGACGGGCTGGTCTGACACGGGGTCCATCCTCGATCTGACGTCGGTGCTGCTCGTGCGGGTCAGGGTGCAAGGACGCTGCCGGCCGGTCGCCCGGGGCGGAACGCGGTACCACCTCGCTTGCGCCCCGGTCCCCGGAGGAGACGCGGGCCGCCGCTCGTGACTGCTGTGACGGGCTTACCCGTTCGGTTCTACTGGGGCGCTCCCCGTGGCGGGACGGGCCTGTTCTTCCGAAGACTCCCCGGTGATGGCCGGATCGACGCCGTGCATGACTGCCCCCATCTTAACCCACCCGGGAGCGCGCCGAGGCGGCCGCCGCCGGCGACCGGGCGCGCCCCGGGTGGGGCGAAGGCCGCGACTTCGGCGGGAGAGCTACTGCCCGCGGATCAGCTTGTGCGGGGCCGCCTGGGCGACCGGTTTGATGGTCACGGTGTCGAGGTCCACGTGGTGGGGCAGGTTCACCGCGAAGGCGCACACCTGGGCGACGTCCTCGGACGTGAGGGGCTTGTCCACGCCCGCGTAGACCTTCTCCGCGGCCTCCTGGTCCCCGCCGAGGCGGTTGAGGGAGAACTCCGGGGTGTGCACGAGGCCCGGGGCGATCTCGACGACGCGCACGTTGTGCTCGGCCTCCTCCAGCCGCAGCGCCTCCGTCATGGCCCGTTCGGCGTACTTGGCGGCGTTGTAGCCGCCGCCGCCCTCGTAGGCCCGGTGCGCCGCGAGGGACGTCAGGTTCAGCACGGTGCCCTCGCCGTTCGCGCGCAGCGCCGGGAGGAAGGCGCGGGTCAGGCGCATCGTGCCGAGCACGTTGACCTGGTACATCCACTCCCAGTCCGCGGTGCTGGCGTCGGCCACGCGGTCCGTGCCGCGGGCGCCGCCGGAGATGTTGAGCAGCGCGTCCACGCGGCCCTGCTCCTCCAGCACCTGGTCCCGGAGGGCCTCGACGTCGGCGTCCGAGGTGATGTCGCACGGCGCGGGGACGGCACCGGTCTCCCGGGCCAGGGCCTCGAGCCGTTCGGCGCGGCGGGCCACCGCGTAGACGGTCCAGCCGCAGCGGCGCAGCTCGCGCGCGGTGGCCTCCCCGATGCCGGCCGACGCTCCGGTGACGACGGCGACCCGGCCGGTGTGCGTGTTGGATCTCTGCTGATCGGTCATGGCCCCCACGCTAGCCGGGCGCCGGGCGCCGCCCAAGCACCGGGACGTCAGCACCGGCACGTCAGCACCGGGGCGTCGGGGCCGGCTCCGGGGCTCGTGAGAGACTGGTCGGCATGGCTGACAACACGCAGGGCACAGACACGCCCGGAACCGCACCGGAGACCACGCCCGAGACCACGCCCGTGACCGTTCCCGAGAAACCCGCGCTGGAGGGACTGGAGCAGAAGTACTCGCGGAAGTGGCGCGAGGAGGGCACCTTCGCCTTCGACGAGGACACGACCCGCGAGCAGGTCTACTCGATCGACACTCCCCCGCCGACCGCCTCCGGCTCCCTGCACGTCGGCCATATGTTCTCCTACACCCAGACCGACGTGATCGCCCGCTACCAGCGGATGAGCGGCAAGAACGTCTTCTACCCGCTGGGCTGGGACGACAACGGCCTGCCCACCGAGCGCCGCGTGCAGAACTACTACGGCGTGCGCTGCGACCCCACCAGGCCCTACGTCGAGGGCTACCGCCCGCCGGAGAAGCCCGCGAAGAACCAGCGCGACTGGGACATCGTCTCCCGCAGGAACTTCATCGAGCTGTGCGAGGAGCTGGCCGTCGAGGACGAGAAGGTCTTCGAGCACCTCTTCTCCACCCTGGGCCTGTCCGTGGACTGGACCCGCACCTACCGCACCATCGACGCCCGCTCCCGGGCGGTCTCCCAGCGCGCCTTCCTGCAGGACCTCGAGGCCGGCAACGCCTACATGGCCGAGGCTCCCACCCTCTGGGACGTCACCTTCCGCACCGCCGTGGCCCAGGCCGAGCTCGAGGACCGGGAACGCGAGGGCACCTACCACCGGGTCGCCTTCCACCGGCCCGACGGCGAGCCCGTGCACATCGAGACCACCCGCCCCGAGCTGCTGCCCGCGTGCGTGGCCCTCGTGGCCCATCCGGACGACGAGCGCTACCAGCCGCTGTTCGGCACCACGGTGCGCTCCCCGCTGTTCGACGTGGAGGTCGAGGTCAAGGCGCACCCGCTCGCCAAGCCGGACAAGGGCTCCGGGATCGCCATGATCTGCACCTTCGGCGACCTCACCGACGTCACGTGGTGGCGGGAGCTGGACCTCCCGACGCGCGCGCTGATCGGCCGGGACGGCCGCTTCGCGAGCGAGACCCCCGAGTGGATCGCCGAGGGCGCGCCGGCCGAGCGCTACGCCGAGGTGGCCGGCAGGACGGTGTTCTCCGCCCAGCAGGCGGTCGTGGACATGCTCCGCGCCTCCGGGGACCTGGCGGGCGAGCCCCGGAAGGTCATGCACCCGGTGAACTTCTACGAGAAGGGCGACAAGCCCCTCGAGGTCGTCACCTCCCGGCAGTGGTACATCCGCAACGGCGGCCGCGACGCCGACCGGCGCGAGGCGCTGATCGGTCGCGGTCGCGAGATGGACTGGCACCCCGCGTTCATGCGCTCGCGGTACGAGAACTGGATCGAGGGCCTGCACGGCGACTGGCTGATCTCCCGCCAGCGCTTCTTCGGAGTGCCGTTCCCGGTCTGGTACCGGCTCGACGGCGACGGCAACCCGGACTACGGCGATCCCGTCCTGCCCGCCCTCGACCAGCTGCCCGTGGACCCCGCCGCCGACCCCGCCCCCGGTTTCGACGAGTCCCAGCGGGACCGACCGCACGGCTTCACCGGCGACCCGGACGTGCTCGACACCTGGGCCACGTCCTCGCTGACCCCCCAGATCGCCACCGGCTGGGCGTTCGACGAGCAGCTGCACGCCAACACCTTCCCGATGGACCTCCGGCCCCAGGGCCACGACATCATCAGGACCTGGCTGTTCTCCACGGCGGTGCGCTCCGATGCGCTGGCCGGCACGGTGCCCTGGACCAACACCGCGCTCTCCGGGTGGATCCTCGACCCGGACCGCAAGAAGATGTCCAAGTCGAAGGGCAACGTGGTGGTCCCCACCGAGGTGCTGGAGAACTACGGGGCCGACGCGGTGCGCTACTGGGCCGCCTCCGCCCGCCTGGGCGCGGACACCGCCTACGACGAGGGGCAGATGAAGATCGGCCGCCGGCTGGCGATCAAGCTGCTCAACGCCTCGAAGTTCGTCCTCGCCCAGGGCGTCACCGAGGCGTCCGTGCTCGGCGCCGGGGCGTCCGCGGACGCCGTGACCGACGCGGTCGACCGGGCGCTGCTGGCCCAGCTGGCCACGGTCGTGGAACGCGCCGGCCAGGCGTTCCGGGACTACGAGTACGCCCGGGCCCTGCAGCTCACCGAGCAATTCTTCTGGACCTTCACCGACGACTACGTGGAGCTCGTGAAGGACCGGGCCTACGGGGCCCGCGGGGAGGCTGCGCAGGCGTCCGTGCACGCCGCGCTCGCCACGACCCTCGACGCGCTGCTGCGCCTGTTCGCGCCCGTCCTGCCGTTCGCCACCGACGAGGTCTGGTCCTGGTGGCGGCCCGGCTCTGTGCACCGGGCGGCGTGGCCGGGCGTCGAGGGCTTCGCGGACGCCGTGACCGACGCCGACCCGGAGGTGCTCACGACGGTGGGCGAGGCCCTCTCGGGGCTGCGCAAGGCCAAGTCGGAGGCCAAGGTCAAGCAGCGCACCGAGGTGCGCTCGGCGACGATCACGGCCGCCGCCGAGGACGTCGCCCGTCTCGAGGCGGGACTGGGCGACCTCAAGGCCGCCGGCAACGCCGCGGAGCTCGTGCTCGTCGCCGGGCCCGAGGGACTGGCCGTGCGCGACGTCGAGCTGGTCCCCGCGGAGGAGCCGGCCCGGTAGCACCGGCCCGGACCGCAGCACGAGGGCCCGGCCGCCGCGGCGGCCGGGCCCTCGTGCTGTCCGGGAATCCGGGTCCGTCCCGGCAACGGCTCAGTCGAAGATCGGGCCCTCGTCCCGTCCGCGCTTGAGCTCGTAGAACCCGTGGTGGGAGACCAGCGCCAGGCAGCCGTCCCAGACCCGCGCGGCGTCCTCGCCGCGGGGCGCCGGCGTGAAGACCGGGCCGAAGAAGCCCACGCCGTTGACCGCGATGCACGGTGTGCCGATGTCCTGGCCGGCGACCGCCTGTGCGGCCTCCGTGGAGCTGCGCAGCGCGTCGTCGAACTCGGTGGAGTGCCTGGCCTCCGCGAGCTCCGCGGGCAGGCCGACCTCCTCGAGCGACTCGGTGATGATCTGCTCCAGGTCCTCCACCCCGCCGGGGTGGCGCCGGGTGCCCATGGCGTCGTAGAGCTTCTTCAGGTACTCGTCACCGTGGGCGCGCGCCGCCGCCTCGACCACGCGCACGAGCCACATCGACTTCTGCTGGCCGTGGTGGTGGTTGTCGGGATTGTCCTCGTTCAGGATGCCCAGCGAGATGATCCGCCAGTCCACCTCGACGTCGCGCAGGCGCTCGACCTCCTCCATCCACCGGGAAGTCATCCAGGCCCAGGGGCACAGGGGGTCGAACCAGAACTCCACCTTGTCCGTCATCGGTTTCCTCTCGTGCGGGCGTCCGCCGGGGGTGGCGGACGCGTCACCGAGTAGAAGCCACGGCTCAGGCGGTTTTGTTCCGGTTCTGCTCCTCGCGGATCATCTCGTGGGTGATGATCTCCGGCTCGGCCTGCTTGGCCACGGCCTCCGCGGTGACCAGCACGGCGGCGATGTCGTCCCGGCTGGGGAGCTCGAACATGACGGGCTGGAGCACGTCCTCGAGGATGGCGCGCAGCCCGCGGGCACCCGTGCCCCGCTGGATCGCGAGCTCGGCGACGGCGGTCAGAGCCTCGGGGTCGAAGGTCAGCTCGACCCCGTCCAGCTGGAACATCTTCTTGTACTGCTTCACCAGCGCGTTGCGCGGCTCGGTGAGGATGCGCGCGAGGTCGGCCACCGACAACTCGCGCAGCGTGGTCACCACGGGCAGCCGGCCGATGAGCTCGGGGATCAGGCCGAACTTCAGCAGGTCCTCCGGCATGACGTCGGCCATCACCTCGCGGCACGGCCCGTTCTGCTTGAGCTCCGCACCGAAACCGATGCTCGTGCGCCCGGCCCGGGAGTCCACGATGTCCTCGAGCCCGGCGAAGGCACCGGCCACGACGAACAGGACGTTGGTGGTGTCGATCTGGATGAACTCCTGCTGCGGGTGCTTGCGCCCGCCCTGCGGGGGCACCGACGCGACCGTGCCCTCGAGGATCTTCAGGAGCGCCTGCTGCACCCCCTCGCCGGAGACGTCGCGGGTGATGGAGGGGTTCTCGGACTTGCGGGAGATCTTGTCGATCTCGTCGATGTAGATGATGCCCGTCTCGGCCCGCTTGACGTCGTAGTCCGCGGCCTGGATCAGCTTGAGCAGGATGTTCTCGACGTCCTCGCCGACGTAGCCGGCCTCCGTGAGGGAGGTGGCGTCCGCGACCGCGAAGGGCACGTCGAGCTTGCGCGCCAACGACTGCGCCAGGTACGTCTTGCCGGAGCCGGTGGGCCCGACCAGCAGGATGTTGGACTTGGCGATCTCGACGTCCTCGTCACCGGCCGCCGTGGCCAGGGACAGGGGCTTGCCGTTCTCGCCAGCCCGCACCCGTTTGTAGTGGTTGTACACGGCCACCGCCAGGGCGCGCTTGGCGGTCTCCTGGCCGATCACGTACTGGTGGAGGTGCTGGTAGATCTCGTGGGGCGTGGGGAGCTCCTGCTGCTCGAGGTCCTTGACCTCGCTCAGCTCCTCCTCGATGATCTCGTTGCACAGCTCGATGCACTCGTCGCAGATGTAGACGCGCGGGCCCGCGATGAGCTTGCGGACCTGCTTCTGGCTCTTGCCGCAGAAGGAGCACTTGAGCAGATCCGCGGTCTCGCCGATGCGCGCCATGAAACAGTCCTCTGGTCGGGGTACGGAAATCCTCGTCCAGGATAGGCGAGGACGGGGTCCCGCCCCAACACCGGGGCACCCCGGTGCGCCGCGACCGGTCGGGCGGCGGCGCACCGGGGTGCCGCTGAAGAGGTGCGGCGGGGCTCTCGGGTCAGGAGGTGACGGTCGCGGGCTTGTGGATCTTCCGGGACTCCAGGACGTGGTCCACGATGCCGTACTCCTTGGCGGCGGACGCGGTGAGGATCTTGTCGCGCTCGATGTCGCGGTTGACCTCCTCGGCGGTCTTGCCGGAGTGCAGGGCCAGGGTCTCCTCCAGCCACTCGCGCATGCGCATGATCTCGTTGGCCTGGATCTCGATGTCCGAGGCCTGTCCACCGCCCTGACCGGACATGGCCGGCTGGTGGATGAGCACGCGGGCGTTCGGCAGGGCCAGGCGCTTGCCCGGTGTGCCGCCGGCGAGCAGCACGGCCGCCGCGGACGCGGCCTGCCCGAGGCAGACCGTCTGGACCTCCGGGCGGATGAACTGCATCGTGTCGTAGATGGCGGTCATCGCGGTGAACGACCCGCCCGGAGAGTTGATGTACATCGTGATGTCCCGGTCGGCGTCCTGCGCCTCGAGCACGAGCAGCTGGGCCATGACGTCGTCGGCCGAGGCGTCGTCGACCTGGACGCCCAGGAAGATGATCCGGTCCTCGAACAGCTTGGTGTACGGGTTCTGCCGGCGGTACCCGTAGGGTGTGCGTTCCTCGAAGTCGGGGAGCACGTAGCGGCTGGTGGGGAGGGCGGCCAGGGAACCGGCCGTGGACGAAGGTCCGTGGGTGAAGGTCATGGTTGAGTTCCTCGGAGGTCTGGAAGAGCGTGCCTGGTGAAGTGGTGGGACCGCCGAGGTCCTACTCCTGGTCCTTCATGGTCCCGCCGCCGCCGGTCATGGACCCGGCGGAGCAGGCGATGTGGTCGAAGAAGCCGTACTCGAGGGCCCGCTGGGCGTCGAACCAGTTGTCCCGGTCGTTGTCCCTGAGGATGGTCTCCAGGGACTGGCCGGTCTGCTCGGCGGTGAGCTCCGCGAGGCGCTGCTTCATCGACAGGATCAGCTCTGCCTGCACCCGGATGTCCGACGCGGTGCCGCCCATGCCGCCGGAGGGCTGGTGCATGAGGATCCGGGCGTTCGGGGTGGAGTAGCGCTTGCCCTTGGTACCCGAGGAGAGCAGGAACTGGCCCATCGACGCCGCCAGGCCGGTGGCCACGGTCACGACGTCGTTGGGGATGAGCTGCATGGTGTCGTAGATCGCCATGCCGGCGGTGACGGAACCGCCCGGCGAGTTGATGTAGAGGAAGATGTCCGCGTGCGGGTCCTCGGCCGAGAGCAGCAGCATCTGCGAGCAGATGAGGTTCGCGTTGTCGTCGCGCACCTCGGAGCCCAGCCAGATGATGCGCTCCTTGAGCAGCCGGTTGTAGACGTAGTCGTCCTGGCCGTTCATGGGGCCCCCGCCCTGCAGGCGCGGTCCGGAGGAGGTTGCGTGGGTCGAGCCGAACGGCGACTCGTGAGCGGAGGTCATGTAACAGTGCCTCTTTCGTCCGTGTGGTCCGGTGATCTCAGTACAGAACACTAGTGCCCGCCCCGGGTCCCGGCCGGTCCCCGTCCGGGGTGTTCGCTGATGGCGCATGGTCGGGCCCGCGGGCCCGCGGCGCACGAAGGCGCCGCCGTCCCGGGCGGGACGACGGCGCCTTCGACAGCGGTCTCAGCGCATCACTGGGCGGAGTCCGGGGAGTCGGCCGAATCCGGGGACTCCGGGGACTCCTCCTCGGTGCCGGGAGTCGGGGCGGCGGTGGTCTCCTCCGGGTCGATCTCCTCGGCGGGCTCCCCCGCCTGCTCCTCGCCCTGCGGGCGCACGAACTCGGAGAGGTCCACCGTGTTGCCCTCGGTGTCGGTGACCGTCGCGTACTCCAGGACCTTGGCCAGGGCCTTGCGGCGGCGCACCTCGCCCACCATCAGGCCGGCCTGGCCCGAGGAGTCCAGCAGCTGGGCGAACTGGTTCGGGTCCATGCCGTACTGCTGGGACATGTTGATGATGTAGTCGATCAGCTCGGACTGCTCGACGCCGATCTCCTCGGCCTCGGCGACCGCGTCCAGCACGATCTCGTTGCGGAAGGCGTCCTCGGCGTTCTTCTGGACCTCGGCCCGGTGGTCCGCGGTATCGTGATCGGCCTCGGCCTCGGGGTTGTCGAAGTGCTGGGCGATCTGCTCGTCGATCACGGCCTGGGGCACGGGGATCTCCACGAGGGACAGCAGCTTCTCCAGGACCTTGTCGCGGGCCTCGACGCCCTGCTCCACCACGGTGCCCTCGGCGGCCTGCTTCTTCAGGTCCTCCTTGAGCTCCTCGATCGTGTCGAACTCGGAGGCCAGCTGGGCGAACTCGTCGTCGGCCTCGGGCAGCTCGCGCTCCTTCACGGCGGTGACCTTGACCTTGACGGTGGCGTCCTCGCCGCTGTGCTCGCCGCCGGCGAGCTTGGTCTCGAAGGTGGCGTCCTCGTCGGCGGAGAGACCGGTGATGGCTTCGTCCATGCCCTCGAGCATCGTGCCGGCACCCACCTGGTAGGACAGGTCGTTGGCGGCGTCGACCTCCTCGCCGTCGACCAGGGCCTGCAGGTCGAGGGTGACGAAGTCGCCCTCGACGGCGGGACGGTCCACGGTCTTCAGGGTGCCGAAGCGCCCGCGCAGTTCGTCGAGGGCCTTCTGCTCGTCCTCGGCGGAGGCCTCGCGGGTCTCCACCTCGACCTCGAGGCCCTTGTAGTCGGGCAGCTCGATCTCGGGGCGCACGGCCACGTCGATCTCGACCTTGGTGTCGGCCTCGCGGTTCGCCTCGTCCGGCTTGGCGAGGACCTCCACCTGGGGCTGGGTCAGCGGGGTGATCTCGATCTCCGCGAGGGCCTGCTGGAAGAAGGTGTTCAGACCCTCGTTGAGCGCGTTCTCGACGACGAAGTCGAAGCCCACGCGCTGCTCGATCAGCCGCGCCGGAACCTTGCCGCGGCGGAAGCCGGGCACCTGGATCTGGTTGGCGAGCGAGGTGTAGGTCTGGTCGATGAACGGCTTCAGTTCCGCGAACGGGACGTCCACCACGATCTTGACCTGGGTGGGGTTGAGTTTCTCGACGGCGCTCTTCACTTCCGCTGCACTCCTGAGTGGTAGGTCGGTTGGGTCTGGCGGGGCCGTTCTCCGGCCCGGGACAGTCGGGAAGGCGGCTGCCCGGCGGGACCGGGCAGCCGCTCCAACGTCGGGGCGACAGGACTCGAACCTGCGATCTCCTGCTCCCAAAGCAGGCGCGCTAGCCACTACGCTACGCCCCGGTACCTGCAGCCTCGGCTGCAACGACTGCGGTCCGGTGCACGAGCACGGACCACCGGCGAGTCTACCGGCTGCGCGGACGGGGCCGCACCTCGGCCCACCGGACCCCGCTCGCCCACCCCTGTACGCCGCCTTCCGGCCGTGCTCCGCGGGTCCGCCCGGCCTCCGGGATTTGACACCGCGCGCGCCGGGCCGGTTAATGGGAATGGCCTCGACAGTGCGTCCTGCGGGGATGTAGCTCAATGGTAGAGCCTCAGTCTTCCAAACTGATTACGCGGGTTCGATTCCCGTCATCCCCTCCCGCCACGAACGCCCCGGTCCCGCTGGACCGGGGCGTTCGCCGACCGTCTCGGACCCGCTCCCGCCCCCGCCCCCGCTCACCCTCCGGTCTCCCTCCCGCTCCCGCGGCGCAGGAGAGCACGGTGACGGCAGGCTCGGCGCGTCTCACCGGACCAGCCCGACCACCCGCCACACTGCACCCCGGTGCTCGTGCACGGGGCGCAGACCGTGCTCCTGCAGAACGGTGAGCATGGCCGCCGGGGAGTGCACGTAGGCGCGGAAAGGGGTCCGGGTCGCGCGGAGGCCGAGGTTCTCCAGGGCGGCGAGCGCCCGGAGGAGGCCGTGATCCGGCGGGTGGCTGAACACGAGCAGCCGCGTCGCACGGTCCGCGGCGGCACCCAGGAGCCGTTCGTGGTCGGGGTAGCAGCACACCACCCGGTGCAGCACCACCACGTCGTGCGAGGCGACCGCCTGCGGGTCCGTCGCGATGTCCAGCTGCCGCCGCCCCACGCGGCCGGTCACGCCGGCGGCGTCGGCCAGCTTCCGCGGCCTCGGCCTCGTAGGAGTCCACGAGCTCCAGGTTCGTGGTCCGCGCGGCTCCCCGGCGCAGCAGCTCGAGCTGCAGCTCGCCCACGCCGCCCCCGATCTCGAGCACGCTGGTCCCCTCCAGGCTCCGGGCGCTCAGGAACTCCACGATGCGCCGGGACGCACGGTCGAGTCCCCGCCGCCGGTACCGGCGGGCGAGGCGCCGCGCGAAGCGGGGGCCGAACACGCGCTGGTAGCCGGCCGCCCCGCAGCAACTGGACATGGTCCCAGGCTACTCCGCGGGCCCGGGCCCGGTCAGCGCTGGCAGGAGGGGCACCAGTACAGCGAGCGCCCCTCCAGCTCCTCCGCCGCCACGGGCGTCCCGCACCGGCGGCACGGCAGGCCCCGGCGCTTGTAGACGAGGTGGGCGTGCCCGGGCCACGCCTGCGCCTCCCCGATCCCCGGACGGTCCGCGGGGTCGGTCGTGACGATCCGGCCCAGCCGCACGCCGGTGCGCATGAGGGCCGCGTTCTCCGCCCACAGCTGACGCAGCTCGTGCTCGTCGAGGGCGCGCCCCGGCATCATCGGGTCCAGCCCGCGGCGGAACAGCGACTCCGCCCGGAAGATGTTGCCCACCCCGGCCACGACGACCTGGTCCATGAGCAGCGCGCCCACCGGTCGGCGGCTGCGCCGCACCGCGGCCACGAAGGGCGCGGGGTCCGCGTGCCGGTCGAGCGGATCCGGGCCCAGTCTCGCCCGGGCCGCCTCGGCCTCGGCCGAGTCCTCGAGCACGCACAGCGCCGGCCCGCGCAGGTCGGCCCAGCCCTCGTCCCCGACCAGCCGCACGCGCACCGCCCCCACCGGCGCCGGCGGCAGCAGCGGGCCGGCGGGGGCGGCGTGGTCGTGCACCTCCCGCTCCCCGATCCGGCGGGGGGCCCCGATCGAGGAGGCACCCCGGAAGCGGTCGGTGCCGCCGAAGCTCCACGCGCCGTAGAGTCCGAGGTGCGAGCGCAGCACCCGGTCCCCGGCGAAGTCGAGGAACAGCTGCTTGCCGTGGGCCCGGGCCCCCTCGAGCACCGCACCGTCCAGGACGGCCGCCCCGTCGGCGAATCGGCCCTGCGGGGAGCTCACGGACAGGGCCTGCCCCACGAAGCAGTCCGCGAACTGGCGGGCCAGGCGGTGGATCGAGTGGCCCTCCGGCACTCAGGCCTCCCGGGCGGCCGGATACTCGCGCGGGCGCAGCTCCTCGAGCTTGCCGGCGACGGTGCCGGTGGTCTCGTACTCGCCGATCTGCGCGATCCGGCGCTCGTGGCGCTCGTCGCCGGAGAAGGGCTCCGCGAGGAACGCCCGGACGATCGCGAGCGCCTCCTCCGAGGAGTGCTGGCGCCCGCCGACCGCCACGACCTGGGCGTCGTTGTGCTGGCGCGCGAGCCGGGCGGTGTCCAGGTTCCAGGCCAGGGCGGCGCGGATGCCCTCGACCTTGTTCGCGGCGATCTGCTCGCCGTTGCCCGACCCGCCCAGGACGATCCCGAGGGAGTCGAGCCCCGCGGCCCGGTCCGCCAGGACGGCGCGCGCGGCGCTGATGCAGAACGCGGGGTAGTCGTCGAGGGCGTCGTACTCGGCGGGACCGTGGTCGACGAGGTCGTAGCCGGCGGCGACGAGCTTCTCGACCAGGTAGCGGGAGAGGTCCAGGCCGGCGTGGTCGGTGGCGATGTGGACGCGCATGGGCGGCGTGCTCCTGGGGTTCGCGGGAAGGGGGCGGGATCGTGGCGGAGGCCCGCCGAGGCGGACCGATCGCCCTCCAGCGTAGTGGGTGGCGCTCGGGTCCGGGCCGGGACGTCCTCCCCCGGAGCGGGGGACCCGGCTGACATAATGGACGGAATTCCTGTGGCCCGACGGCCGCGGGCGTCTCCCTGACCCCGATGAGAGGACGGCACTGAAGTGCCCGGAACCAACCTGACCCGCCAGGAGGCGGCCTCGCGGGCCGAGATCGTGGACGTGGACGCCTACGAGGTGGTCCTCGACCTCACCGGCGGCGAGCGCGTCTTCCGCTCGACGACCACGGTGCGCTTCCGCGCCGTCCCGGGCGCCTCGACCTTCATCGACGCGATCACCGACGCGGTGCACTCCGTGGTGCTCAACGGCACGGAGCTCGATCCCGCCGAGGTCTCGGACGGGGTGCGGATCCAGCTGCCGGGCCTCGCCCAGGACAACGTGCTCACGGTCGAGTCGGACTGCCGGTACATGAACACCGGGGAGGGCCTGCACCGGTTCGTGGACCCGGTCGACGACGAGGTCTACCTGTACACCCAGTTCGAGGTCGCGGACACCCGGCGGATGTTCGCCGTGTTCGAGCAGCCGGACCTCAAGGCGCGCTTCGCGTACACCGTGACGGCCCCCGCGCACTGGACGGTGGTCTCCACGCAGCCCACCCCCGAGCCCGTCCCCGCCGGGGACGGCGCCGCCACGTGGTCCTTCACCCCCACCCCGGTGGTCCCCTGCTACGTCACGGCGCTGATCGCCGGCCCGTACGCGTCCGTGCACGACGAGCTCACCAGCGCCGACGGACGCACGATCCCCCTCGGCCTGTACGCCCGGCGCTCGCTGATGGAGCACGTCGAGGCGGAGGAGATGTTCGGGATCACCAAGCAGGGCTTCGAGTTCTTCGAGGCGCAGTTCGGGGTGCCCTACCCGTTCGAGAAGTACGACCAGCTGTTCGTCCCGCAGTTCAACGCCGGGGCCATGGAGAACGCCGGAGCGGTGACCTTCGTGGAGCTCTACGTCTTCCGCTCCCGGCCCACGCAGGCCCGGGTGGAGCGGCGGGCCGTGACGGTCCTGCACGAGCTGGCCCACATGTGGTTCGGCGACTTCGTGACCATGCGCTGGTGGAACGACCTGTGGCTCAACGAGTCCTTCGCCGAGTTCATGTCCACCCTCGCCGCGGCGGAGAACACCCGGTACACGGACGCGTGGACCACGTTCGCCGCCGGGGAGAAGTCCTGGGGCTACGAGCAGGACCAGCTGCCCACCACGCACCCCATCAAGGCCGAGATCCGCGACCTCGAGGACGTGCTGGTGAACTTCGACGGCATCACCTACGCCAAGGGCGCCTCGGTGCTCAAGCAGCTGGTGGCCTGGGTGGGCCAGGAGCAGTTCATGGCCGGGCTGAACCGGTACTTCCGGGAGCACGCCTGGGGCAGCACCGAGCTGCGCGACCTGATGATCCGGCTCGAGGACGCCAGCGGCCGGGACCTCGACCAGTGGGCCGCGAAGTGGCTCGAGACCGCCGGTGTGAACACGCTGACCCCGGTCCTGGAGACCGACCAGGACGGGATCATCCGTGCCTTCCGGATCGAGCAGACCGCGCCCGAGGAGCACCCCACGCTGCGCCCGCACCGTCTGGCCGTGGGCTTCTACGACCACGACGCGGAGCAGGGCAAGCTCGTGCGCACGCACCGGGTGGAGCTCGACGTCGACGGCCCCGCCACGGAGGTGGTGGACCTGGTGGGCCGGGAGCTGCCGGACCTCGTGCTGCTCAACGACGACGACCTCGCCTACGCGAAGATCCGCCTCGACGAGTGCTCCCTGGACACCGCGCTCACCCACCTGAAGGACTTCGAGGACACGCTCCCGCGCGCCCTCGTCCAGGCGTCCGTGTGGGACGGCGTGCACGACGGCGAGACGCCCGCCCGCCGCTACGTGGACCTCGTGCTCGGCAACATCGCCCACGAGACGTCCTCGACCGGCATCCAGGTGCAGCTGCGCCAGCTGGAGACCGTGCTCGACGGCTACGTGGCCGAGCCCGTGCGCGAGACCACCGTGCGCGCCGCCGCGGACCGGCTCCGCCGGCTCACCGAGGAGGCGGCGGCCGGGTCCGACCAGCAGCTGCAGTTCCTGAAGGCCTTCGCCCGGCACGCCCGCACCGACGAGCAGCTGGACGTCCTCGAACAGCTCCTCGACGGGCGCTGCTCCCTGGAGGGCCTGACGCTGGACACCGACCTGCGCTGGAGCCTGCTCGCCGCGCTGTGCACCGGCGGACGCGCCGGCGACGCGGACGTCGACGAGATGCTCGCGCAGGACCACACCGAGAACGGCGCCATCGCGGCGGCCCGCGCCCGGGCCGCGATCCCCACGGCCGAGGCCAAGGCCCGGGCGTGGCAGCAGATCATGGTGGTCGGTTCGCTGCCCAACTCGATCCAGGACGCGGCGATCGACGGCTTCCGCACGGCCGCCGACGCCTCCGTGCTGGCTCCCTACGCGGACCAGTACTTCGCGGCGATCCCCGGTCTGTGGCGCACCCGCACCCACGAGCTCGCCCAGCAGATCGCGATCGGCATGTACCCGAACATCCCCGTCCAGGAGACGGTCGACGCCGCGGACGCCTTCCTCGCGGACCTGCCCGAGGACCTGCACGGGCTCCGCCGGCTGGTGCTCGAGCAGCGCGACGCGACCGCTCGCGCGGTGCGCGCGCAGGTCGTTGACGCCGCCTACGAGGTGGCGCGCGCATGAGCGCCGAGCGGCAGCGCCCCGGGCCCGGCGAGCCCGGCACGACGCCTCCGGCCGGCGAGGACCCGCGCACCGACCCCGCCGCCGCGGCCCCGGCGGGGTCGCGGTCCTTCGCGGTCGGGGCGCCCCTGTCCCAGCTGCGCCGCCCCGTGCCCCAGGTCGGCGACGAGCGGGAGCGTGCGGAGGCGGGCACGGCGTCGTCGTTCTACGACCAGGTGGGCGGGCACGAGACGTTCGTGAAGCTCGTGCACGAGTTCTACACCAGGGTGGCTGAGGACGAACCGTTCCGGGCGCTCTACCCGGACGACGACCTCGGCCCCGCCGAGGAGCGGCTGCGGATGTTCCTCGAGCAGTACTGGGGCGGACCGACCACCTACTCGGAGCAGCGCGGGCACCCGCGACTGCGGATGCGGCACATGCCGTTCCCCGTGGACGTGTGGGCGCGCGAGACCTGGTTGACGCACATGCGCGCGGCCCTGGACACCCTGGAGCTCTCCCCGTTGCACGACGGCATCATCTGGGACTACTTCGACCGCGCCGCCCACGCCATGATCAACCGGCCCGGCTGAGCCGGCGCCGACCTCAGCGCTTGGCCAGGACGTGCCCGCCGGGGGTGCTCAGGCGCGCCCAGCGGCCGTTCTCGGCGACGGCGACCTCCGCGCCCGGGCGCAGGAAGCCGAGCGAGTACGCGGCGAACGCCGCACCGTCCGGCAGGGGCGCCCCGGTCAGGCGCCCCGCGAGGGGCTCCGCCCACCCGGACGAGCGGCCCCAGACCTGCGAGCGCACGGTGTCGACGACGGCGGCACCGGCGTCCGTGGGCACGGCCCGGGCGACCTCGGCGATCCCGGCCCGGGCGGCCTCCCGCAGCGCGTCCCCGGCCACGTCCCCCACGGGGACCCAGCCGCCGAGGGGCGGGGCGATGCCCGCCCACGAGACGGCCGCGTCCATGGGGGGCAGGCCCAACTCCGTGGCGTCCTGGTCCTGGCGCGGCATCCGGTCGAGGACCCCGCCGAGCGGGACGGTGACGTCCAGCGACTGCTCCCCGGCCAGCGCGGCGGTGCGCAGGCCCAGGACCGTGGGCGTGGCGTCGAGCAGTCCGTGGGGCTCCAGCACGCACACGTAGGCCCCGAGGGCGCGCCCGCGCGCCTGGAAGCGCACCGCTCCCTGGGGGTCCACCCCGCGAGCCCGGGACAGGTAGGTCCTCAGGTCCGCGACGTCCCGCGGATCGGTCAGGGCGAGGGACCGGCTCACGGTGCTCAGGCCTCGGCCGGCGCAGGCCGGCGGGCGAAGCGGGTCGGGGCGTCCGACCAGTGCTCGAGCAGGCTCCGCTGAGTCTCGTCGAGGCGCACGGGCCGGCCGGAGGCGCGGTCGATCACGACGACGACCGTCTGGGCCACGGCGTAGACCCGCGAGCCGTCCTCCTCCTGCACCGCGTAGTCCAGCACGAAGCTCGACCCGCCCACGGAGGAGACCCACACGCGCACGGACACCGGCTCGGCGCGGTACAGCAGCTGTTCCGTGTACTCGACCTCCTGCCGGCCGACCACGGTGATCCGGTCCCTCAGCAGGGTGCGGAACGTCGCGCCCTCCGGGACGCGTGCGGCGGCGTCCTCGGGCAGCGGCCGGGCCATGAGCCGGATCCGGGCGTCCTCGAGGTACTGGAGCATGGTGACGTTGTTGACGTGGCCGTAGCTGTCGATGTCGCCGAAGCGCATCTGGATGGGGATCAGCAGCGAAGACATGACCCCCATCCCATCACACCGGGGCGCGCCGGTCGCGTCCCGGCGCGATCGGCGGCTTGGCTAGAGTGAAGGCCATGACCTACAGCCCGATCCCGGACCCCACGCAGGCTCTGCTCGACATGCTCGACCTCGCGAACGGTGGTGGCGCGCGCACCCTCGAGGACATCTACGTGGGCCACTCGATCTCCCCCGCGCGCGGCCGGGTGTACGGCGGTCAGGTCCTGGCGCAGGCCGCGACCGCCGCCATGCGCACCGTGGAGCCGGAGCGGATCATCCACTCGCTGCACGCGTACTTCCTGCGCGCCGGGGACGTGTCCGAGCCGATCACCTTCGGGGTGGAGCGGATCCGGGACGGGCGGTCCTTCTCCGCCCGCCGCGTGCACGCCTACCAGGACGGGCGCGCCATCCTCTCGGCCATCGCGTCCTTCCAGGTCCCGGCCCAGGGCCTGGACCACCAGGACGAGTCCCCCCAGAACCTGCCCGACCCCGAGTCCCTGCCGAGCGCCGTGAAGCTGCTGGGCCACATCGACGCCCCCGAGGCGCAGGCGATCGCCCACGAGCGGCCCTTCGACATGCGCTACATCACGGAGCCGATCTACTTCAAACCGGACTCCCGGGGAGAACCGTTCAACGCGGTGTGGATCAAGACCCTCAGGCCGCTGCCGGACGACCCGAACATCCACCGCGCGGCGCTCGCCTACGCGAGCGACTACACGCTGCTCGAGCCCATCCTGCGGCTGCACGGCAGGACCTGGATCGAGCCCGGCATGAACATCGCCTCGCTCGACCACGCGATGTGGTGGCACCGGGAGACCCGCGCGGACGAGTGGCTGCTCTACGTGCAGTCCTCCCCCAACGCCTCCTCGGCGCGCGGCCTCGGGGTGGGCCGGATGTTCTCCCGGGACGGCCGGCTCGTGGCCACGACCGCCCAGGAGGGCATGATGCGCTTCCCGGAGTTCTCCTGACCGGTCCCCGGCAGAGCCCACCGTCCGCGCCCCGGGTCCGGTGGGACCGCCGCCGGACGACCGCGTGATCCGGCTGATCCGACCGGGGGCCCGGGTCTAGCAGAAGAGCTCGCCCTCGAGCATGCGCACGACGGTCTCCGCTGCGGCCACGGCGTCGAACGACGGATCGTCGAGCTTCTCGGAGATCAGGCCGTCGATCGCGCCGCCCACGGCGATCGCCAAGGTCCGCAGGTCGGATGCCGGCCCCGTCCCGCGCGTGGGGCGTGCGTGCTGCAGGAGGAGGGCCAGGGGCTGCCAGCGCTCGGCGGGGGCCGGGCGGGCGCCTGAACCCGGCGCGCTCGCAGGGCGCAGCGAGGCCTCGTGGAGCCCGGACTCGACGATCATGCGGGCCCGGTACGGATGGCCGGTCAGGTGTTCCACCATCCGCCGCACGTAGACCGCCGGTGCCGCGCTGACCGGACTCGACTCGACCGCGGCGCCGACGTCCGCGACGAGCTCGGCCAGCACCTGGTCGCGGGCGGCGGCGATCACCGCGTCCTTCGAGGGGAAGTGGTAGAGCACGGCGCCCTTGGTGATGCCCGCCGCTCGGGCGATGCGCGCCAATGACGTGCCGGCGTATCCGTGCTCGGCCACCAGCTCGAGCGTGACGTCGATGAGCTGGGTCCGCCGCGTCCGCTCGATCAGACTCGGCGCCCTCGCCGCCCGTGACTCCGTGCGTCCTGTCGCCATGGGCAGAGACTATCCCGGTCCGGTACTCTCTGACCATCGGTCAGAAATCTGACCACTGTTCAGGAGGTGAGGGTGATGGGCGCATCACGACGGGCCGGCCGTGGCCACCACCGCATCCTGAAGACCACCGCCGGTGCCGTGCTGGTCGCCGCCCTCGCCCTGGCGCTCGTGCTGCGCTCGCCGTCGCCGGTGGGGCACTGGAACAGCGCGGAGGGGCGTGCCCAGTTCCTCGCGGACTACGAGGCGGCCATGCAGGACATGCCCGCGGCTTCCGGGACCCTGGATGTGCGCACGGACTACGGGATCGTGCGCGTCTACCGGTTCGAGGGCACGGGCGACGCCGACCCGCTGGTGCTGCTGCCCGGGCGCTCGTCACCGGCCCCGGTGTGGGCCGACAACCTGCCCGCCCTGCTCGGTTTCGGCGACGTGTACGCCCTGGATCTCCTGGGCGAGCCGGGCATGAGCGTGCAGGAGGTCCCGATCGGATCGGACACCGACCACGCCGCATGGCTCGGCCAGGTGCTGGAGCGGCTTCCCGAGGAGCGGTTCACCGTGGTGGGCATGTCGATCGGCGGGTGGACGGCCGCGAACCTCGCCGCCCACGTCCCGGACCGCGTCGCCGCCGTGGTCCTCATCGACCCGGTCCTCACGTTCTCCGGGATCCCGGCCGCCACCGCGATCCGGGCGGTCCCGGCCTCGGTGCCCTGGCTGCCGACGTCGTGGCGCGACGCCTTCAACTCCTACACCGCCGGCGGCGCTCCCGTGGAGGACGTGCCCGTCGCGAGAATGACCGAGACCGCCATGCGGACCTACTCGATCAGACTGCCGCAACCGGCGCTCATCGATGAGGAGGCGCTGCACGGGCTGCGCATGCCGGTCCTCGTGATCCTGGCCGGCGAGTCCGTGATGCACGACGTCGAGAGGTCCTCCTTGGTCGCCGAGCGGACCCTCCGGAACGGGACGGTGCGGGTCTACCCCGGAGCCTCGCACGCTGTCGGCTCCGAGCGCGCCGCCGAGATCGCCCAGGACATCGAGGCGTTCCTCGACCAGCCGTGATCCGGGGAGCGCACGTCGCCCTCCTGTCCCCGCCGCCGGGGCCGGCGGGAGACCCTCGGGTCGGCCCGCCGAACCGTCGGGAACGCGCCCGACCACCGCTGGAGCAGGACGCAGGAGGAAGGGACCCGTCGGGTGGGAGAGAGCTGTTCTCTCCCGCCCGACGGGTCCCTTCGGCGCCGCGCGGGGTGCGGACCCGGCCGGGCCCCGCGTCAGTCGCGGGTGAGGCGGCGGTGGGTGACGCGGTGCGGCCGCGCGGCGTCGGCGCCGAGGCGCTCCACCTTGTTGGCCTCATAGGACTCGAAGTTGCCCTCGAACCAGTACCACTGGTCCGGCTCGTCCTCGCTGCCCTCCCACGCGAGGATGTGGGTGGCGACCCGGTCGAGGAACCACCGGTCGTGGGAGACGACCACGGCGCAGCCCGGGAACTCCAGCAGCGCGTTCTCCAGCGAGCCGAGGGTCTCGACGTCGAGGTCGTTGGTGGGCTCGTCGAGCAGCAGCAGGTTGCCGCCCTGCTTGAGGGTCATGGCCAGGTTCAGCCGGTTGCGCTCACCGCCGGAGAGCACCCCAGCCTTCTTCTGCTGGTCCGGACCCTTGAACCCGAACGCGGAGACGTAGGCGCGCGAGGGCATCTCGACGTTGCCGACGTTGATGTAGTCGAGGCCGTCCGAGACGACCTCCCAGAGAGACTTGCCGGCGTCGAGGTTTGCGCGGTTCTGGTCCACGTAGGAGACCTTGACGGAGTCGCCGATCTTCAGCTCCCCGCCGTCCAGCTCCTCGAGGCCCACGATGGTCTTGAACAAGGTCGACTTGCCGACGCCGTTGGGACCGATGACGCCCACGATGCCGTTGCGCGGCAGGGAGAAGGACAGGCCCTTGATGAGGCTGCGGTCCCCGAAGCCCTTCTGCAGGTCCTTCGCCTCGATCACGAGGTTGCCCAGGCGGGGCCCCGGCGGGATCTGGATCTCCTCGAAGTCCAGCTTGCGGGTCTTCTCGGCCTCGGCGGCCATCTCCTCGTAGCGGGCCAGACGGGCCTTCGACTTCGCCTGGCGTCCCTTGGCGTTCGAGCGCACCCACTCCAGCTCGTCGGCCAGGCGCCTGGCCTGCTTGGCGTCCTTCTTGCCCTGCACCTCCATACGGGCGCGCTTGGTCTCGAGGTAGGCCGAGTAGTTGCCCTCGTAGCCGTACAGCCGGCCGCGGTCGACCTCGCAGATCCACTCGGCCACGTGGTCGAGGAAGTACCGGTCGTGGGTCACGGCCATGACGGCGCCGTGGTAGTCCTTCAGGTGCTGCTCCAGCCACAGCACGGACTCGGCGTCGAGGTGGTTGGTGGGCTCGTCGAGCAGCAGGAGGTCGGGCTTCTGCAGCAGCAGCTTGCACAGCGCCACACGGCGGCGCTCACCGCCGGAGAGGACCGTCACGGCGGCGTCCGGCGGCGGGCAGCGCAGGGCGTCCATCGCCTGCTCCAGCTGGGAGTCGAGGTCCCAGGCGTTGGCGGCGTCGATGTCCTCCTGGAGCACGCCCATCTCCTCCATGAGGGAGTCGAAGTCGGCATCCGGCTGGGCCATCTCCTCGGAGATCGCGTTGAAGCGGTCGACCTTCGCCTTGATCTCGCCCACGCCCTCCTCGACGTTGCCGAGGACGGTCTTGTCCTCGTTCAGCGGCGGCTCCTGGAGCAGGATGCCGACGGTGTAGCCGGGGCTGAGCCGGGCCTCGCCGTTGGACGGCTGGTCGAGGCCGGCCATGATCTTGAGGATGGTGGACTTGCCGGCACCGTTGGGTCCCACGACGCCGATCTTCGCGCCGGGGTAGAACGACATGGTGACGTCGTCCAGGATGACTTTGTCGCCCACGGTCTTGCGGGCCTTGGACATTGTGTAGATGAATTCCGCCATGCCCTCAAGGCTACCCCGCTCCGCGGCGGCCGACGGGCGGCGGACGGGCGGGGACGGCTCCGGAGTGGCGGCACCGCGACCCCGGCTCCGTCCCCGCGCCGGGACGGCTGCGCTCGGGGAGCTCAGGTGGCGGCGGGCTGCCGCCGCGAGCGCCGGCCCGGGGCCGCCGCGGACCCGAGGAGCTCGCCGGTCTCCGGGTCCACGTCCTCCGGGACCCCCGGGGTCCCGCTCCCGTGCGACGGGTCGTCGCTCGCGTCCGTCGGGTCGCCCTGCGGCGCCGTCGGGCGGTCCGACGGATCGGTCGCCGCAGCGTCCTCAGGCTGATCGGCGGGCTGCTCCCCCGTCTGGTCCGCGGGCGGCGAGGAGCTCACGGTGCGCTGGAAGCAGGCGGTGCCGAGTGCGAGGTCGTGCCCGAGTGACACCGCATCCACGTCCACGGCCGTGTGGCGCCCGTGCTCGCCCTCCCAGAACCGGACCTTGAGCTTGCCGACCACCACCACGGGCTGGCCCTTCTTGATGCTGGCCAGCGCGTTGAGCCCCAGGGAACGGAACGCCTGGACGGAGAACCAGTTGGTGTGCCCGTACTGTGCAACAACGCATTCATTACGTCCGTCGATGGACGTGTGTCCGGATGCGCTGGCTGGCCGAGGTCTCGGTCTACTGCAGAGATGGAGTTATCTGTGTCGAAGGAACAGGAGATGTGCGAGTTCAAGGGCTGTGGGCGGACACGCGCCGTGAAGACGTGGTGCTACGGGCACTACCACCAACTACGTCGCGGGGCCGTCCTGCGGACCTTGGAGCCACGTGAAGGCGTTCAGGTCTGTCAGGGGCCGGAGTGCACGCGGGACACTGGACCCATAGGACTGTGCAAGTCCCACCGCGCGCAGCAGTTGAGAGGTGAGAAGTTGCGCCCATTGAGGCGCACGTCCCTCCGCAAACTGCCTGAGGGTGCATCCTCGCTCCGGGATGGGCAGGGCAGGAAGCGGTGCACAGGGTGCTTGGCGTGGAAGGAGGTGACTGCGAAGAACTTTCCCAAGGACAGGAAGCAGAAGGATGGCCTGCATCCGCGGTGCTGGGAGTGCCGTCGAGCCGCGAGGCCGCCTGCGATACAGCGTCGCACGCGCTTGGAGAAGGTTTATGGGATTACACACGAGCAGTACCACGCGATGCTCGACGCTCAAGGGGGCGGATGCGCTATCTGTGGCCGAGGACCCAATGGCGCTTCTCTCGCCATCGATCATGATCACAGTTGCTGTCCTGACGCAGGAAGCTGTGGCGAGTGCATTCGAGGATTGCTGTGTGGAAGCTGTAACCGAGGCCTCGGTTATCTCGGAGATGACGCGCAGAGGCTTCGCAAGGCCACTGCGTATTTGGAGAATACTCTTGTGCGTAGGCGCCTATTGCCCGAGTTAGACGACGACGGGCATACCAGCGAATAGACCGCCGACGATGACACGACAGACAACTAACGCTTAGTCAAGCGGGGCATCCACAAGTCCACGAGATTTCCGTTAACGAGGGACGTCTGTGTCAGAGACGCACCTCGAACAATGTGCAAGAAGCAGATAGCTTCACGCGCATCGATGAACCTGCTCCAGCGGCTGTGCCACGCCTAACATGGCCTCCACGAGAAGGCGGTCCGGATCAGCTGGCTTCAATTTCCGACCCGGAACCCAGCCAGATGGTCGAGCACCAACGAGTTCGCCTCCCATCCGTCGGGGAACTTTTCGGGCTCGTCGAGGAATACCGGATCAGAGTCGGGAAACTCGGCCAGCAAGCGGTCGCTGCCTGCGCGGCCGACTACGATGCAGGCTTGCCTGTGACGGGACAACATCACGCACATGCGACCGGCCTCGAGGTGGAACGCGGTCGCGTCGCGGCGGCCAGCTAACGGATGCCACACCAGCACGACCTCGTACTCACGCCCTTGCACTTTGTTCGCGGTGGAAACGATCACGGAGTTGGGGTTGATCCCAACCTGGCTGAGTGCGTACCGCACAGCATGCACTTGATCGTTGTGCGCTGCGACGATCGCCACATCGGAAGGCTGTAGTTGCCTGCCGTCCGCGATGAGTTCGTCGGTGACATCGGCCCCACGGGCAAGAAGGCGCGACACAATTCCCGCGAGCCGGGAGGCAACTTGCGTGTCTGTGCGAACAGTGAGCTTCTCAGGCAACTCCACATACGCCCACCCTTCGGCAGCCGCCAGTTCCAGCACTGCGTCGTCGACGTTGGCCTCGCCCGGCCCGAGCCGAAGTGATCGTTGAGAAGTCTCGGTCCCAGCTGTAAAACCGGAGAATGGATAGAACGCCGTCGACACGATCCCCGCCGCCGAGGGCGGAAGACGCCACGATAACGGCAACTGGTGGGGGGTGATGTCGGGATGGTAAGCCCGCAGAGTCCCTAGCGCGGTACGCGAGGGCGAGTACTTCAATCCCTTCCAAAGTGCGTCGTCGACGGTGGTGAACGGGTCGAGTTGGCCAGGGTCTCCCACACACATCAGTCGCTCGAACATGCCGGCGATGCCGAGCAGTGCGTCCGAGCGCATTTGATAGGCCTCATCGATGAGAGCAAGCTCGTAGGATTGGATGTTCTTGTTCTGTTGTTGCTTGGAGCGGACGAACTCCCACTTGCGGGCGGTCGCGATCACCACTTGCGCCGACCGCACTCTAGCGTCGTCGTGATCTGATGCGAGCACAAGCTCAGCGTCGTTCGCCGTGGCGCTGACCATGGCGCTCGAGGGGCCACGAGAAGAGCCAAACAGGCGGGCTACGATCAGATCCGGGTGCTTCTTGCGCAGGGACAGAACGAGATCGTCGGCCTGCTCATTTGTCTGTGTGACGATCGGTAGTCGTAGCTTCTTGTCCATCTCGGTGAGAGCCTTCGACACCGACACGGTTAGCGAGCTTTTTCCCGCCCCTGGAGGAGCTTCGACAAGAACGGCTTCTCCCTTGTCGGCCACGTCCAAGTCGGCGACGACAAGCTTGGTGTATTTTTCGCTGACTGCTTGGAATCCGATTTTCTGTGTCATTGCAGTACCCCCGGCTCGGCGTCTGGTCCGACCTCGCCGACGACGGGAACCTTGGCGAGCTCGGCGAGGGACATGTCAGGCGAGTCATCAGAAGTGCCCGCCGCGGAATCCGCCTCCCCGGCTAGTTGCGACGTCGTCTGGTGAGTCCACGGCACCTCGTTCGGCGTCCACGGATCGCTGCCCTCCCAAGGGTCGAGACCTACGAAAATCACCTCGCGTCTCGTCGCCCAGCTCGCCGCGTCGAACTTCTTGATCCCGCCGGTGATCGCAATCGTCGCGGTGGACTCGCCGACGGCTCGCACGATCCCCTTGATAGTTCGCTCTTCGGTCCAGCGGACGACCTCACCGGGCAGCAACCGCGTCGGGCCGGTCAGGTCTAGCTCGATCAGCGGGACCCTCGTACGGTTCTTCCCGCCGGGTTTAACTTCCCGGTTCTGCGAGTCGATTTCGGCAACTTCGCCGGTAACACAGCGGCCCTGCGCGTCCAGGCGGGCCATGATTAGCGGATCGTCGAACGCCTGGTCCGTCTCAAGTGCGTCGGCGGCCGAGCTCCACCGCTGCAAGGTTGCAGCCGCTCGGAGCGGGTCATGACGGCGCGCGAATCTAGGGATGCCGTTCCCCGCCCGTCGGGCGTGATCACTCCACTCGTTCACGTCTTTCGTCCAGCGCTTCGCCACGCTAGCGGCCTCGTCGATGTAGCGCAGCACCTCCAACGCCCGGTGAGTGGCGTTGTACGCCGGAAGAAGGGCCGACTCCACCTCGGCAGCAACCTTTTTCGCGGCCGAACTAGTCTTCTCCTCGTCCATTTCGCGAAGGCCGTCGGAGTAGGCCTTCACGTACGGCTCAAGCCGGGCTTCCCAGCGCGGGTGAGGAACCGGTCCGAAAGGCAGCTGACCTCCCACTTGCCCTTCGCTGTTCTCCAGCCGCTCCAGCTCAGCGAGAAGGTCGCCGGGAACTCCGTCGATCCAGGCCAGTAGCGCGGCGAGGCTTTCGTCCTCCAGCGCAGACTGCCCGGTGACAAAATGTTGTGATAGCGACTCTGTCATCGCCAAGAACGTGGACTGGCCCGGTAGGTGGGAGTGCTCGGCGAACCATGACAGGTGCGCTCCAGCCCACTGAGTATCCTCGGGCACCTCGTGTGTGCTGCCGAGACCGAGATAGCGCAATGACCGTCCGAGCCGTGCGCCGAGGTAGGCGCGGGTACTGCTATTAGGGACCACGATTTGTGGCGCGTCCGCGGCAACCTGCCGGAACGTCCCCATTTTCGTCCTTTCAGTCCTAAGTTCGAGGTAGGGACGGATGAACTTCGCAAAATCGGCGGCGAACTCATTGATTGCCCCGAACCGGGACTCACGGTTGCGGGGCTCTGCCGCAACCACAACCTTCGGGTCGTTCGCGTCACATCCGTACATGATGCCTAGGGGCGCGGCCGCCTCACCGGACAAGTTGTACGCCACCACCACCAGCGGTCGGGCGGCGACGTGCTGGTGCCGGTAGGCCGTTCGACGCACGGCAGTGTGGACGCGCGCCGCCTCCGCGGTCATGATCAGGTCAACGAGACTCACTGCGCGCCTCCCGTAGGTGCCGGCGGGGTGACGCCCGCGGTCGGCACAAGCGCTCGGGCACGTTTGATCGCGCTGTAGGTGTCACTAAGCGCCTCGGCGACGTCCGCCAATTCGGCTTCGCCTACGCCCGGACCCCACTCGGCGAGTCGCAGAGCATCGGTGAGCGTGTGAACCCCGGCGAGATTGTCGCGTGCGTCACGGCCGAGCCGAGCCGGGTCGTCCTTGGCCCACGCTTCGGCGCGGCAGAATTTGGCCATGTCACAGTTCTGGACGCAATTGGGCACGTACAGTGCCTCGACCCGGGACACCGCAGCGGAGAGCGCAGTTCGTAGCGCGTCCTCATCAAGGTTGTTGCCCGGATCGACATCGAACGTCAGATCGGGCGGGAGCTTTTCCAGCACGTCAGCCGTCTTCGGCACCGACCTCAGCACCCTCCCCAGTGACATCGACTTCTTCTTCAATGGCACGCGATGTGCGACTGGTTGCCGACCGAAGTTACGCGGCGCTACCAGGATCACCGACCACACCAGTAGTTCAGGGTCGAAGCCGAGCCTCTCGAGTGTCTCCCGCAGAGCCATGTGATAGACGGCTGTCTGGCCAGCGGTAGCAGACACCTTCACAGGATCCGCCTGACCATCGATGATGGGGTACGCCTTGATCTCGACTAGTTCGAGCCTGTCCCCGATGCGGAAGGCGAGCGCATCAGGCTCGAGGTTCACCGACGCCCCGGCAACTTCGAACCGCAACACGGGATGATCCACGATGTGCGGTGCGTCAGAGTCACCGCGAGCGATCTTGGTGAGCGCAGCGTCTGTCTTTAGGACACGAGCGTCCATCCAAGACTGCGGATCCTTGAGCCGACCTACCCGGTTGACGTCTTCAACGAGCAGGTCAGGCGGTTTCGGCAGCTCGACGTACGGGACGAGCGCTTCGACCAGCAGTTCATAGCCGCTTCGGTGTTTAAGCCGGTCCTCGAAGCGGTTGCCACCCTCGATCGCGAACGGGGACTGACCCCGCAGTGTCGGGTGTCCCAGGCTAGCGGCGAGCTCATGCGCGGCCACGCCGGCCGAGTCGATCACGCGTCGGCGAGTACAGCCTGGATTCTCGGTTAACGCCGCTACTGACCGAGCGTTTGCCCGGGCGCGCGTAAGCGTCCCACGAATGCCATCCAACGTAGGCCCTCCAGTCCCATCCCTCATGTCAGCGATCTTGGCAGGAACTTCCGACACGATTGCAAACCGCCCAGCGTGTCGGCCGTCCCGCAAGTCATCTGAGGTCGCCTAGGGTGAAGTAAACGTACGATCTAGGAGGAATCCGACTTGTCCCGCCTGAACGACCTGCTCCGCCAACTACGGATGGAGAAGCCAGATTTGGCGGACGACCTGCAGCGTGAATACGACGCGCTCGCGGACCGGCGCTCCTTCGGGCTCAATTTTGAACGCCACGTCCCTGAGGCGGTTGAGCTCCCTGGTCGCAAGGTGCGCAAGGGTGACAAGGTTCGGCTGCTCCCTGCACGGAGCAATGCGCGGGCAGCCGAGCACGACCGACTCTGGCGAGTCATTAGATTTACCACCGAAGACGGTGTCCGTTGCGCGATCCTCGCATCTCTTGACGACCTTGAGGACGAGAAAGCGGCGACTGTCGACGACCTCGTGGTCGTCGCCGAGTTCCGTGACCCCATCTACCCCGGTCTCATCTCTACTGGCAAGGTTGAGCGCGGCGGCGGCAAGCCCTACCACGCCGTCATCAACGCTGAGAACTATCACGCCCTCCAAGCCCTGCTCTTCACCCATCGCGGCCAGGTCGACTGCATCTACATCGACCCGCCCTACAACACCGGCGCCAAAGACTGGAAGTACAACAACAATTACGTCGAGGGCGACGATCTCTACCGCCACTCCAAGTGGCTTGCGTTCATGGAGCGGCGCCTCTTGGCTGCTAAAGAATTACTGAACCCGATTGACTCAGTCCTAATCGTTACCATCGACGAGAAGGAGTACTTGAGACTGGGATTGCTCCTAGAGCAGACTTTCCCCGAGGCTCGCATTCAGATGGTTACCTCGTCAATCAATGGCGCAGGCTCCACCCGCAGCGGTACCTTCAACCGCTCTGCCGAGTACCTCTATTTTGTCCAGTTCGGGAAATCCGCGCCTGCGCCCCTTCCCTTGGGCAGCGAATGGAACCCGGTTGGCACGAAGAACAAAAGCGACATCCGCTGGAATCTACTCATGCGCTCCGGAACCCAGCCCTTTCGTACTACCCACCCAAACCTGTTCTATCCCGTCTACGTCCGCGACACGATCGACGGCCCGATGTTCCACTCGGTAGGCGAACCCTTCTATGGAGACGGATGGCAGGAACAGCCCGCACCCGAAGGGTGCACCGCTGTCTGGCCTATACGCAAAGACGGACAGGAAGGACGCTGGCAGATCAACCCATCCGCTCTCCGGGCTCTAATTGGTGAAGGGAGTGCCAGGCTCGGCAGATGGAACGGTGAACGAACCACGCCTTACTACCTAAAGCTAGGGGAACGAAAGAAGGTCCAGGAAGGAGTCTTTAAGGTCATCGGGCATCGAGCCGACGGATCTGTAATCACTGATGCATCCGACTACGAGGCACGGTTCGTTCCCACGGATGTGTGGCGCATTTCTTCGCATGATGCGGGAAATAGCGGATCTCGGCTAATTGCGGCACTAACCCCGGATCGCAAATTCCCCTATCCGAAGTCGCTGTACGCGGTTGAGGATTGTCTGAGATTTTTCGTCAAGGACAAGCCAAATGCGCTCATCCTTGACTTCTTCGCTGGATCTGGGACTACTGCTCATGCAGTGATGCGATTGAATAAGCAAGACGATGGGCGGCGGCAATGCATTTCGATCACAAACAATGAAGTAGGAGCGGACGAGCAAAATGCACGGCGTAAGGATGGTTTGCGACCAGGAGACCCAGAATGGGAACAATGGGGTATCTGTGACTACATCACCAAGCCCCGAATCGAAGCTGCAATCAGCGGAAAAACGCCAGCTGGAGAAATGATCAAGGGTGACTATAAGTTCACCGACGAGTTCCCGATTGCGGATGGCTTGAATGAGAACGTCGAGTTTTTCACACTAACGTATGAGGCTCCCCTGCGCGTCGCTTCGAATCGCGAGTTCGAGAAAATCGCCCCACTCCTGTGGTTGCGGGCCGGCTCTCAAGGGCGCCGGATAGAGAACGTATCCCAGGGATGGGACGTAGCCGATGTCTACGGTGTAATCTCCGATCTTGATCAGACTGAGCCGTTCTTGATGGCCATCGCTGAGAACAAAAACATCGTGGCAGCGTTCATCGTGACTGACGAGGATCGGCTGTTTGAGTCGATGGTCGCTGCATTGCCCGAACATGTTGAGCCGGTTCGACTTTATGAAGCCTATCTGCGCAACTTTGAAATCGAAGCGGGGCGAGTTACCCGATGAAGTTCACTCTTAAGCCATACCAGTCCGAGGCCGTCGACGACATTCTTAGGACCCTCGAGCGCGCTCACCTGTTGCATAGCGACAACGGGGTGAGCTCGTCGGTTGGTCTGTCAGCCACCACTGGGGCGGGCAAGACGGTCATGGCAGCAGCCGTCATTGAGTCGCTGTTCTGGGGCAACGACAAGTTCGGCACGGACCCCGATCCCGGCGCTGTTGTCATCTGGTTCTCCGACGATCCGAGCTTGAACGAGCAGACGAAAGACCGGCTCCGTCAAGCTAGTGAGAAGTTCACCTACGATCAGCTGATCACGATCAAGCCGCCGTTCTCCCGGTCGAAGCTTAAGCCGGGAAAGGTGTACTTCCTCAATACCCAACGCCTGTCAAAAACGTCACTCCTCACGCGCAGGACCGATCTTGAGGACGAAGGCGCCTTCGAGTCGATGACGACAGTTGCTTCGCCAGATTTGCAGGGGTGGACCATTTGGGAGACGATCGGCAACACTATCGCCGACCCTGATTTGACGGTCTACTTGATCCTCGACGAAGCTCACCGCGGCTTTAACACGCGAACCAGCTCAGAGAAGCCCACGCTGATCCGCCAATTGATTAACGGCCACGCCGGTCAACCCCCGATTCCGATCGTGTGGGGCATCTCTGCGACGATCGAGCGGTTCAACGACGCTATGAAGGAAGCGCACGCCGACGACTCTCGTCGGGCGCTCCCGTCAGTCCAGGTCGACCCTATTCGTGTGCAGGAGTCCGGTCTCGTCAAGGACGTCATCGACCTCGACATCCCGAACGAGGCTGGCAATTTCGACACGGTGTTGGTCCGTCGTGCGACGACAAAGTTGAAGGATTCGAGTGTTCGATGGGAGCGATACGCGAAGGCGGAAGGGTCTGCCGAAGCAGTCAAGCCTCTGTTAATACTGCAGGCTCCAAACACACCGGACCCTGAGCAGATTGGCATGGCCCTCGATGAGATTTTGCGGGTTATGCCAGAACTTTCCGGTGATTCGGTGCGCCACGTATTCGGTGACCACACGACTCAAAAGTTTGGGTCATGGGAGGTGGAGTGGATAGAGCCCCAGCGCGTGGAATCGACAACTAGCGTCCGAGTGCTTGTCGCGAAGGATGCTATTTCGACTGGGTGGGACTGTCCCCGAGCGGAAGTCCTGGTTTCCTTCCGGCCCGCGACCGACCAGACTCACATCACTCAGTTGCTTGGTCGCATGGTCCGCAACCCTCTCGCCCGCCGTGTGCCCGGCGATGAGCGACTTAACTCGGTTGACTGCATCCTGCCATTCTTTGACCGGACGACTGCGGGCAACGTCGCGAAGTTCCTGTCCGGCGCGATCGGTGAACTTCCGGGTGGCGGTGGCAAGAAGGTCTTGCTGGACGGCCGTGAGCTGCAGAGGAATCCGCTCGTTCCTGACCTCGTGTGGTCGGCGTGGGACATTTTACCGACCGAGACGATGCCCCAACGAGGCTCACGGCCGGTTAAGCGACTTGTCGCCTTGGCTCAGGCGCTGTCGGTGGACGGCGTACGGCCGGGCGCGCTCGCCGAAGTTGAGACGTTCATGGCCACGGTGCTCGACTCGCTCGCGCTCCGTCATAAGGATCAGCTCAAGGCCGCCATGGAAGAGGTTGGGACGGTGCGCGGTCTGACAATCTCCGGACGTCGGAAGACCGGCAAGCTCACCTATACCGAATTTATCGAGGGCGCGGACGATCGGGCGATCCGCGTCGGATTCGAGGGCGCCAAGAAAGCGTTCGGCGCGGACGTTGCCCAGGCCTATGTCAACCACCTCGCGGGCGAGGATGATGATGACGACGACGGCCTGCGGGAGGCCTACGTGAGGGTCTCGGGCCTCGCGATAGTCAAGGTAATCCGTGAGAAAGTCGATCGCGAAGCGGACGATCTGGCGGCGACGTGGTTCGCCGAGCACCGAGTCGCGATTAAGGAGCTGTCCGACGAACGTCAGCAGGTGTTCGAAGAGATCCGCGCCGAGGCCACCGCACCGCAGCGCGGTGAGCTCAAGCGCCCTCGGACTCGGATGGAGGACTACGCTGTCGTCGATGAGGACGGCCAGACGGCCATCGCCCCATTGGCCGACCGACACTTGATGTCCGATGACAACGGCGAGTTCCCGCTGAGTTCGCTGAACGACTGGGAGTACGAGGTCGTCCAGTCCGAACTTGCTCGAAAGTCGTGCAAGGGATGGTACCGCAACCCTGCCCGCGCGGCCGTCGATTCTTTGAGCGTCACCTACCGCGACGTCGTCGGGAACTGGCGCTCGATGCATCCGGATTTCATCTTTTTCAATCAAGTTGGCGGACAGATCCGGCCTTCAATTGTCGACCCGCATGGGCACCACCTGGAGGATTCCCTGGTGAAGCTCAAGGCGCTCGTTCGGTTCGCCGGCGACTACGGATCAGAGTTCCACCGGATCGAGGCGCTTGCGAAGGTTAACGGGAAGATGCGTGTTCTCGACCTGCAAGACGAACGCGTTCGCTCGGGCATTCTCGCCAGCGACAAGGTCCCACTCGAGCTCTACACCAGCGAGCTCGCGGTCGACTACGACACCTCCAGCGAATCCGGGTAATGAGAATCTCGCAGCAACACACGAATCAGGTCAGGTGATTCGTTGCCACCATCGCACTTTTAGCCGCAGCGCGCCCCTTTGGGAGCAGTGCATCCGAAGCGATCGGACGAGGGAAGCGTGTTTCAATCGATGAGGTGGCGCGTTGAGCGGTGGCCACCCACGCACCTATCGCCGAGCGTGTCCGGGCCGGCGGCATAAAAGCAGCCCACCCAGCAACGCACTTTTGGCCTGTGGCAACCCACCCATGGGTAATCGCTAGCATACGGAGCCTTTCCGAGCACAGGCACACAATCTAGGCCCGCAAGATCCAGTACACACAAGTGTGGCGGGGCTCGGCCAGCTTACGGATGGTCTTTTGTCCGTCCGCGGCCCGAGTCGCACACACAATTCTTGGTATTTACGTTGCCGCCAGGAAACCTGGACTAGCAACTCGTCAATTTCCGAGTCTGAAGAAAAAACCGAACACAGTACGACAGCCTAACGATCACGGTCACCGGGACTTTGGCGAAATCAGCCGCGGCAGCAACGAGGAGCGGTCCTCTCCGAGGGGTGGGGGGGGCCCTCGATCGGCGTACCGTCCGGCCCGCAGGTAGGCAGCACCCAGGACTTTATACGGGTTTAGAACTTTGAACACCCAAAGTGTAAAAAATGGCGCAAAAGCTCAACACGCGAAGTTGACTATCTGAGAAAACGTCATAATTATATTTTCGCATTTTTGCCCAAGACGCCTCACTCCTTAGACTTGCGAGAATACTCCAGTTCCATAACAATAAAGGACATCATATTTAAGTAGTTATTGTGACGGCGACCCAAGCTTCTTTTCAATCAAGCGCAACCACTTCACCACATCCGCTGCATCACCTGCCTGGATCGCTCGCATGTGAGCGAGCCGGTTGCGTATCGGCATTACTTGTAGCCTGAATTGGTTCCACAGCGTGGACGACATTCCAAGATCACCAATTTCGCGTCGATCTTTTATGCTTAGCAATTCTCCCAAAGACAACCACTCCAGTGGATCCCGCAGTTGTTTAACTGAATTAGCCCCTAGATATGCGGACTCGGTCGCTCGCTGAAGTGTTTTCGCTCGCAGATCTTCGTTTAGACACTGCACTCGCCAATTAGATCCCCAAGCACTGATTGCCTGCGATCTTACTTGTCTGCGTATAAGTCGCTCAATCTTCCAGAGATTAGCACTAATATCAAGTAATTGATGCTGAGGCTCAATCATGTTAGCGAAAGCATGATCAAGCGCCCCCTTGAGCGGCAATAGCCGAGTGCCAAAATTCCACGAGCGCTGCGAAGCATTTGGCGACGTTAGGCCAGCCCCGTCGAGCGCTTCAAGCTCACGCGCGTTAAGAAGGGTCAATGCATCGTCACCTACAAGTTGGTTCTCGTACAGGGCCCGGTCCAAGGAAGCGCAGACTTCAAAACCTAACTCTATAAGAGTGCGGTTTAACACCTCGGCGGCGTCTAATCCATCCTCCGAACATGTCGGCATTTCTTCGGGCCCCCGTGCATGGACGGCAGGAGCATGGGCAAAGCTGGCATCATCGAGAAGTGAACTCCCGACTACGGAGGGAAAGGCCACGCGTGGTGCCCGGGACAACAGGATTACGCTCGCGCCACTGGTCACTTCCCTCACGACCTGTTCCCTAAGATTGCCCATCCGGAAATCCTGGGTTTTGGCGGAGTGACCAGCCAAAACCTCAATGCCATCAACGACTAAAGGACCGGGCGAGCGAGGGTCGCAATTATCCATATAATCGCGGACTGAAATGGTGGCCAGACCAGAGCAAAGTAGAGCTCGACGAGCAGGTTCATTGTTATAGCCTAGTTGGAGAAACACGACTCCAAATCGTTCAGCTTTATCGCGGATGCTTTCGACCCAGTTTGCGTAGTGGCTGTTACTCACATCAGCTCCAGGACGACACTGACTTGGTACTCGCCATCCACATCTTCGACAAGACCAAGGTCCTTAAGGCGTCGTACGGCTACGTGTTCACTTGGCGCTAGTTCTTTGAAGTCCTCAGGCGTGTCCATAAGCAGCTCGAACATAACTGCCTCTGTCGGATAGTACCGTTTCACATGTTCAATCATTTCATCAACGTTTCCCTGCACGCGACTCCGCCAGTCCTCGAGTTCTGTCAGCACGGACGTCTTGGTCATGGTTCGTTGAAACACATCGGAAGGTAGATGTTCGACAACTGCCGAACTGAGGTGACGGTAAAGATACGCGTGCCCCCCGGACGCTTCATGAAGAGCCTCGAGTGCGCCTGGCTCTATCCGGATGCCCATCTTACCGCCCACAGTGCTGGCTAGATCGTCTGCCTCGAGTCGGGTGAAGGGCTTAACATATACAACTTTTGCCCACGAGAAGAGCGGATTGGGTCTACCGTAAAGACGTCCTCCCTCCACGATTGCGCTCGTCAGACCAGACAGTATAAATGTAAAGTTTTCAGATTCTTGAACGATACTGCGTAAAGCGGCAAGGAACTGCGCGACGCGAGGAATATCATCTTCGGCTATGTCGACCCGATCTGCAGGAGTCAAGTATTCTATTTCATCAAGTAGAAGCAAGACTTGATACCCATCTTTGTCAAGCTTCTTCAAAATTAGCTGAAGTGCATTCTTCAATTCGAGTATAGTTGGACAACTTGGAAGCTCAGACAGTTCTTTTGTTCTAAGGCTGCGTGCCTTAAGTTCGCTTATCAGTCTTCGACGAAGTTCGCCCAGGATGTCATCGGTGGGGTCATCTGGAGGCGAAGGGAACGTTTCGAGGTCCATGAGGATAGTAACCACACCGTCCTCTTCCAGTTCCTCCATCAGTTGCATCAAGATGCTAGTCTTCCCCGACTTCCGCAACCCAAAAAGTCCAGTAACTCGCTTATTGAGGACGTCCTCCCGGAGAGATTGAAGGAGCGTTCTCCGGCCGAAAAAGTTGGCTCCGTGCACTGGCGTTGTGATGTTGAAAAGATCCCTTGCATAGATATAGTCTCTGAGCAAGGTGATTAACGACAGCTCGTCCTCACCATTTATTGAGAGTGGAATAGCGAGTTTTGACGGACGAGACCAGTCTCGGAGTTTCATTGTTAGTCGCTGATCAGGGGACCACATAAAAAAGATATCCGGTGTCACCAACCGATACGAACGAGACACTTCTTTTTCGGCAGCTGCAAAGGTCCGAGCTTGGAGGTCCCTATGCGGGCTATAGAAAAGCGCTACTTCACGCGTAAATCCGAAACCTGACTCGATAGCACCGCTGAAGCGTACGTGGGCGACAGCACAATCCTTGAAGCCTTCCTGCCGGCACATGCTTGCATAAACAATCTGAGATCCCAGGCTTTTGAGTGCCTGTAGATGATCGTCGAAAATAGGAAAGCGTTGTTTAACTTTTTCGATGTTTTCCAGCAGGTCTGGATGTTTGGGCGGTGGGACTGCGCCCGCACGCCATCCATAATGCCTAGGAGCTGCCGGCGTAGGGGCAAGAGCCGACTCTTGTGTACGGTGCCGCTGCTGCGGAACGTGGTCGAATGCTGAACGCGAAGCAAGTTGTGACCGAGGTTTTGCAAAGGACTCACGCAACGTGTTCATTTGTGACTCGTCAAGTAATGACGTGCGGATAGCGGCTTCGCCCAGTTCCTTAAGACGGCTCAAAAGATCGTTTACATCAACGTCGAGTTCGGCCGCCAGTTCATATACTCTCATTATGCCCACTTTGTTGACTCGCGCTTTCGAAGCTTCCTTGGCGTTAATCATCGCACATGCGGACCAGCGCCGCTGAAACTGGATGGTGATGCAGGTCGGCGAGTCTTGGTTTAGCTAGGGGTCGGCATCCTCGGCAGTTTGGGACGTCGGCGTAGTCATGGGGGCGTTCTCTCTGGTCGATGCCCTCACTCGGTAGGTAGAACCCTTGGCAGATTCTTGCACCTCGAGTTGAGCCATACGGGGTCACAGGCCTGTTCGCAGTCCCAGTATTCGGATGCTGACTGCATGTTGACGCGGAAGGTGCATGAGTCGCGCAGGTGTCCATGTCTGCCGCGTTCGGTGTCGAGTCGGCTGCACATGCCGAGGTCTTGCCTTATACGAGCGGGTAGGCAGTTCCCACGAGGCGAGGCATGGTAGGCAAACAGCATTGAAATCGATACTAATCCGAATCATAATTGTAGTCACACTGAGTCAGATAGGTAATGCCGGACTGGGTGTCAGAACCGCACTCTGGCGAGCATAACGGTGCTGGCTACGCCAGTAATCTTGGGCAGGTTAGCCTAATGCGTTTGGAGCCATGATTGACGTCTAATGGTTGCACTTCATCGCCGGATCGTCAATATTGCCCGGTTCTCCCGACAGGGGCGCAGGCCCCTGCTTTTTTGGGAAATGCCGGCTATTTCAATCAGGCTTTTAGATCATCGGCTTCATAGTTTCTGGTAAATTTTGTGCGCTTCGTCCTAGCTTTTCGAATGCGTGCGAACATTTGTTGGCGTTTACCGCCTGAGAATTGATTTCGACGTCCTGCCCTTATATAGCGGGCAGGGGCAACAATGTTCGGATGTGAACTGCGAAGCTATCCGCCGGGATGGTAGCTAGCATCCAAACTGTTTACCCACCAGCCCCAAGAACTTAGCCAAACGCTTCTTGCATGAGAGGTCTCGTAAGGCTGTTTGGATTTCCGCCGCTACGTTTTAGGGAGTTTATTCATGTCAGTACTTCGCCGGGTTGCCCCAACCTTGACGATGCGGCCAGATGAACGTCGCTTCCGGCGTGTGGCCAAGTTGCTCGGGAAAGAGGCGAACAGTGGCTGCCCATTCCACTAGGTTCAGCGGCACGTTGGGCAATGGCTCTGGCCGAGGATGGTGCTTCAGGCTGTTGTTCTCCGCTTGAGTCACTATCTGAAGGTGGCATGGGCGTACGCACTCCGTGACCTCACAGATATGGTCGAGCTGTTGCTCGGGCCAGCGCTTCAAGGGCATCCCTGCGAGGTGGACCCAGGCCCATCGATGTGCCTGCCAGTTTTCCCCCGCGAAGCTCAGTTGGCCGTAGCGTTCGGTCCAGCGAGTGTAGAGCCAACATCCCTTGTCGCTGAGGCTGAGAGCCGGGCGGATGAACTCCACCAGATCGCCGGTACCCGCGCCGCGGGTCGGGTGAGAGGTCGGTGCTTCGAAGGTTCCGTGGCGCCGCAGATTGGTCGCGTGCTTCTGGCAATACGTCCCCTCCTTCGCCATGTTGCGGCAGTAGCCAACTGAGCAGTAGACGGACACGGGGATCGGTACCGACTGTTTACTGCGAGACGTACGTTTCTGAACGTAGTGGGGGTGACACAAGCCCTTAGCATGGTGCGGTGCCTCGCACCCTTCCTCGCTGCAGATTCGGGGGTGGGTTAGCTTCGGCATGTTGAGCACTCCTCGTGATTTTGGCGGATAGGTTTCGGGCACGAAAAAAGAGAAGACCGCAGACCCGTCCACATGGACAAACCTGTGTTCTTCTCTGTGTTGTGTTGTGTTTGGTGATCAGTATCTTCGAGGAGTCGGGGTCTTTACCGCCCGCAGGTGAACAAATTTATCCCACCCTTTGATGTCGTCGCAAGTGATGTGAGGACCACGATTCGATCCGCAGACGCTGGGCGCCCACACGCGAGCATGCGGTGATGTGTGACACCCATGCCACCGGCTGATGATCGGTGGTCCATCGAGCGATGCAGCGGCAATTGACTACACCTGTGCGGAGCCCGCCAGCTTCAGACGGTTTCGAGACGTGCAGGAATGACCAGCCGCCACTGAGCAACGAGCTCGCTCTCCGTGGATAGCTCCACATCGAGGTAGTCGACCTCATGACGTGGGAGTTCGTGGGCTCGGGCGAAGGCGACGGTACGGCCGGTCTCCCCTACGCTGGTCTGGTAGAAGCGGGCGCCGGGCTCGGCTGCTTCGATCATCTCGGCTCGTAGTCGAGTGAGCTCCCTGTGGTCGCCGGGCAGGACTTGTACCAGGTGAGCCGGGCGGACGCAGTGCCGGGTGTCCTGCTCGTCGACGCCGCCACACACGTGGTGCAACTGATATCCGGGCTTCAGTTCCCCCTTGAGATACCAGGTCATCCACCGATGCCCCGACGTCCGTCGTCCCGTGTGAAGCGGCGCCGCGTATCCCGTAACCGGGTTACGTTTTCCGCCGTAGAGCCAGCACCCGGAGGCGTTGGTGGTGATGTTCTCGACCATTCGGGCGGCGAACCGTTCGCGGAGATCGGCATCTACGCGCTCCCAGTGCTGGATGTGGTGCGCTATGCACCAGGACGTTCCTGGCTCCGCCGGCGTTGGGCAACCGATGTTGCGGCAGGCTGTGTCGGTCAAGACGGGTTCTCTCTTCTGTCCAGGGCTTCGTCCGCACGGATCCTCTCGACTAGGTACGAGCGATCCAAGGTTGCACGCGATGCCAGTGTCTGACCCTGCTGTGCCGCTTCGTGCTCCTGGACGAGCCGAAGCTGGTCGAAGACTCCGGGGTCGGCGTCGAGGAGGCGAAACTGAGTGCCGGCCCTCCCCCACTCGGCCAAGGGTATGTCCAGGTTGACCAGTGCCTTGGTCCAGTTGCGCACCGATCGGGCGGTGGTTGCGGTGACGTAAGGGAGTGCGTCTTCGGGGGTGAGCCAAATGATGTGCGGCAGAGTCCGCCACAGTTCCCATCCTCCGCGCAGGCCCTGGGTCCGCATCGCGTCGGGCACGGGCGCTCCCTTATACCATGTACCATTTCCTTCCGTATCCATACCGCAATTCCGGGATTCCTGCGTCCAGTGCGCTGGCACCTCGAACGCCTTCAAGGCCGCCACGCCGTCGCCGGTGATCCGGTACGCCGCAGATCCCCAGACACCACCGGGAGACACCTGCTCGATGAGACTCGCCTGCCTCAGGGAACTGACGCGCTTCTGAGCCGTGTTCTTCTGCAGGTTCACCCAGGATGCGATGTGTCGAATGGACGCGTGGAGCTTGCCTGCCCGCTCCGTCTCGGCGGCGACCAGCTCCAGGATCAATCGATCGTTGGTGTTGATGAGGCGTCTCCGTCCTGCTCGGGGGCAATCGCGTTCGGTTGCTCCGGACCCCGGTAACCTGCCACGTATCGCCATGACCGCGGCGCGAAGGGCGGGCGCGAAGGATCGACTTCTTCTTCGATGACTCCCGAGAACATGGGATCGCTTTCGTCGTATTGGGCCTCAACAGTGGGGTTCCAGTAGATGATCCGCTGGTTCTCGGCCGTGGCCGGCAGTGCCTCGATCCGCACGTACTCCCACGCGTTCTCCAGCTTGCTGAAGCGCTTGCCTCCGGTCGGGTAGCAGATGATTTCCACGCTCTGCTTCAACAGGGCCCGCTTCTGCAGCACGTCCAGGGTCTCCCAGTAGGCCGCCGCCTGATTCGGTTGCAGATCCGGTAGGAACTCACTGGTCTGAGCGAGGTCGGCCAACTGGTCCTCGAGCTTGTCGATGGCCGAGCCGAACTCGGCGTTCTTGGCCTCGAACTGCCTGCGAGTCAACGATCCCTCGGACCACATGTCGATCAGCTCGTCTTGCTGCGCACGGAGCTTGGTCAGCTCCTTCTCGACCTGCTGCCGATCCTCGGCCCGGCCCGGAGCATGCAGGCGCAGGGCGCTACCGGTGCCGTAGATGATGTGGGGCCACCTCCTCTGGACATGCGCATCCAGTTCCTCGAGACGCCGACTCACGTGACTGATGTCCTTGCGCCGGGTCTCGGGGAACCGGTAAGACTCGCAGACGTACTGCCGAGCACCTCGGCCGGTGTTGCCTGCCACCATCGGCATCCCGCAGTGGCACTTCGCGATGCCACCCAGTAAGTGCTTGACTCGGTTGTCGTCCTGCGACTTCCGCTTCGGGTCCTTCAGGATCCTCTGCACGGCACGGAAGGTTCCTTCGTCCACCAGGGCCGGAAACGTTGAGAGACCCAGTTCCTCACCGTGCAAGGACTCGATCCCACAGTTGCGGGTCTTGCCCAACAGCGATCGCACCGTCGAATGCCGCCACTCGTTGCCCCGAGCCGAGGGCACCCCCGAGCGCTGGAAGTGCGCCACGATGGACGAGATGGGCCTGCCCTCCAGCACGGCCTGGAAGGCCCATCGCACCAACTCTGCCTCAGTCTCGTCGATCACCGGGACATTGCGTACGCCCCCGTGCTCGTCGGTCTCCTTGCGGATCTGCCACCCGAACGGACGAGCACCACCCTGCCACTGACCTGCCAGGGCTGCCTGGCGGCGTTTGGCCTTGACCCGCTCACCCTTGTGCTCGGACTCATAGCGAGCTAGGGAGCCCAGTTGACGGGCGATCAACCGGCCCGTGGAGGTCGCCAGGTCCAGTTCGCCGGCCTTCACAGTCTGCGTCTGCACACCGTGGACACTGCAGGCATCGATGTACTCCTCCAGCTCTTTGGGCGAGCGGTGGAGCCGATCGGTGTGCCATACCAGGACCTCATCGACCGACCCATCACGGATGCGCTGCAACAACTCCTCGTAGCCTGGACGAGGCTTGCCGGAGTAGGCACTGATGTCGTTGTCCGTGAGGCGATCGACCACCTGGATGTTCCTGCCCTGGGCAAAGTCTTCGCACTCGCTAAGCTGGCGACTAACCCCCAGGTGAGCACCAGTGCGGTCCTGACTGATGCGGGCATAGATGACTGCACGTTTCACCCTCTTATCCTACACAGTGTTGACTCACAGTCCGGGTGCCCGTCCCGCCAGGAACCGGCCTGCTGGTCGAACCAGCGCGGGGTGGAGGCGAGGCGGAAGGTCACCACCACGGTGCCGTCGGGCAGGTTGCGGGACTCGGGGTCCGTTGCCACGTAGCCGCGGACGGTGATCTGCTCGGTCATCGGGAACTCCTCTGGACGGCGGCCGGTGCGGCCGGTGCGGGCCCCGGTGGCGGGGTGCACCCATCCTCCCGCCGGACCGGCGGCCGCCGCGGCGTGCCGGCCCCGGTTGTGGACGGCGGCGGTGCCCGCGTTCCGGGACCGCGTCCTGTGCAGTGCGACCGCCGTTCGGCCGCGCCACGGTCCGCGAGCAGCCGTCAGTCGATGTCTGCCGCGTTCCAGGCGATGACGGCGAGGGGCTCTCGGCGCTGCTCCAGCTCGTGGGAGCACGCCCAGCACCACGGGCCGTAGAGGGGCGGGGCGCCGCACTGGCAGAGCCGGATCCGGGCCATCGGACTCACCTCCATGTTCGTTGCAGTGACCTGGCAGGTGACGGCCTGCCGGACGTCATCCTGCGCTGGTGTCCTTACCCCTACTACCGGCGCAGTAGCTCCTGTGGATGCACCGGAGCCCGAACTATCGCGGCCTGCACGGCGGCTCGACCGCCGGAGCTCGTGCCGTCTCCCCCGGTTCCGCAGGCCGCCCCACCGGCCGGAGCCCTTCCTCCGGTCGGCGGGGCGACGCCCCCGGACGTCGGCAGGGACGTCGTGACGGTGTGGAGCTGCTGGTGCCGGTGCAGTGCGGGCGCCATGGCGGTCGCGGCGGTCGGCGTCGGGTACGGCGCTCCCCCGCGCCGGCGCCTCGGCGCCGTGCACCGCCGCCTGCCCGCGGTGCGACCCGCGTGGCTCAGGCGGCGTGCCCCGGCTCGACGACGATGCTGTCCTCCCGGTAGTCGAGGTGCATGCAGTGCAGGTCGACGACGCCCCGGGTGATCGCCTCCAGCCGCTGCGGGTCGATGTCCGGCCCGACGTGCCGGACGATGAAGTCCCGGGTGTCCTCCGTGGCCTCCTCCACCGTGTCGTAGTGGTGGTAGCGGGCCCCCCTGCCCGTCCACTGCCTGGTGATCGTGACGCTCATGGTTCCTCCCCTGATCGGATCCGGACGCGTGGTCCGTGGCCGCCCCGGGCACCCGTCCGGGAACTGCGGCCGTCCCGGCGGGCTGCCGCCGGGGTCGTCGCCGGGGTGGCTCTCCGGGTCGCCGTCCGTCCTGGCCCGGACGTCGGGTGACCGGAGGATCACACCCCGCGATGTGTCTCTTAACGTATGCGAATTCACAGGCCGTGACTTGTCCACACTTTCGCGCGCTCGAGGGAGCCGGGCGTCGGCGGTGGCTCGTGGGGGCCCGCCGGTACCAGGGAGACCGTCCCGGACAGGGGGCGACCCCGCCCCGCCGGCGGTGAGCTGGCGGGGCGGGGTCGCAGCGGTGCCCCAGGAGGGAGTCGAACCCCCGACCAAGAGATTAGAAGGCTCCTGCTCTATCCACTGAGCTACTGGGGCGGGCTGCCCGGGACCGCGTCGCGGGCACCGCGGTCGAGTTTACCAACTCGCCGGGCGGTACCGGCTCCTCAGATCACGGTGCTCTGCACCAGGGGCTGGTAGCGGCCGCGGAAGAGCCGTCTGGTGGCCGGATCGATGAACCACAGGTACACGCCGTAGGAGAGGGCGACGACCGCCGCGATCAGCCGGCCGGAGCTGAGGTCCAGGTCCAGGTACGGGAAGACGTCCAGCTGGTCGGAGACGGCGTAGATCATGAAGAAGACGGTGAGGAAGAACAGGATGTCCACCTGCCAGTCGCTGCGGATGCCCGTGACGGCGAACAGCGGGATGAGCCACACCACGTACCAGGCCTGGATCATCGGTGAGAACAGCACGATCGCGGCGAACGCCCACGTCAGCCGTCGGATGATCCGCTCGTCCCGGCCCACGAACATCAGCCAGAGGATGGCGGGCACGGCGAGGGCCTGGCCCACCGAGTGGGTGACCTCCCGCCACTGGCCCGAGTCGGCGCCCACGGCCCCGGCCAGGGTGGTGGCGAGCATGCCAACGAGTCCCACCGGGGCGTACCAGATGGACACCGAGCCGGGGGTGGACATGGCGGAGACCCAGCCGAAGCCGAAGCCGTTGACCAGCCCCATCAGGCCGAGCAGGGCGATCGAGTAGGCGAGGACCAGGAGCCAGATCACCAAGCGGCGGATCCACGAGGCGTGCTTGCCCGCCCACAGCAGGCCGATGAAGGGGAGGAAGACGAGGGTGATGGGCTTGACCGCCACGGACAGGGTGACGAGCGTGGTGCCGAGCAGACCGCCCTTCCAGTTGCGGTGCACGGCGGCCACGTAGGTGCCGCCCAGGGCCAGGGCGATCATGATGGCGTCGTTGTGCACGGAGACGATGAAGTTCGTGAGGAAGAGGGGGTTCGCCACACTGAGCCACAGGGCCCGTGCCGGGTTGATGCCGTGCAGCCGTGCGAGCCGCGGGATCAGCCACATGCACGCGATCACGGCGAGCACGCACATGCCCCGGAACCAGAGCACCGCGGCGTCCGGGTCGGCCCCGGTGACGGCCACCACGAACTGCTCGAGCCACAGGAAGAGCGGTCCGTAGGGCGGCGGGGACTCCGACCACATCTGGTCCGCCCCGAGCTGGAAGAAGTTGTCGATGGTGGAGACGCCGTGCTCGTAGGGGTTCAGCCCGTTGGCCATCACCCGGCCCTGGCCGATGTAGGAGTACACGTCCCGGCTGAACAGGGGGATCGTCACCAGCATGGGGGCGGACCACGCCGCGATGGCGATGAGCACCCACCGGCCGCTGCCGGGCCCCCACCGGTTGAGCTTCTGGCCCAGCCGCAGCCACTCGCGGATCAGGAGCATGCCGCCCACGGCGAGCAGGAGGATGGAGACGATCGCCCCGGTGGTCGTGAAGCGCATGCCGATGATGACCGGTGCCTGCCGCAGCGGGGAGACGGAGGCGAGCCAGCCGACGCCGAGCGAGCCGACGAGCAGCATGACCGAGCCGAGGGCGCCCATGAGCACGGTCCGCCGCAGCGAGCCGGAGACGTACCTCGAGCTCTCGGGCTCCGCCGGCGGCCGGACGCCGCCGGGTCCCTCGCCCGGCCCCGGCGTCGTCGAAGTGGTCTGCACTGCTCTCCCGATGCGCCCGTCCGGTGGCTGCGGGCGCCCCGGCTGGGCGCAGCACGGACCCGTGGTCGCCCCGATACTATCCCCGGCTCCTCCGGGAATACCCGATGGGCCACGGCGGGGACCTGCGGCGTCGGGGCGGCGCGGTAGATTGTCCGGGTGGCTAATTCGAACGGACGCATAGTGTGGATCGACTGCGAGATGACGGGCCTGTCCCTCGAGCAGGACGCCCTCATCGAGGTCGCGGCGCTCGTCACCGACGACGAGCTCAACGTGCTCGGGGAGGGCGTCGACGTCGTGATCCGCCCGAGCGAGGCGGCGCTGGCGCAGATGGGGGACTTCGTGCGGAACATGCACACCTCCTCGAAGCTGCTCGACGAGCTCCCCTCCGGTCTGACGATGGAGGAGGCGCAGGAGCAGGTACTCGCGTACATCAAGGAGTGGGTGCCGGAGCCGGGCAGGGCGCCCCTGGGCGGGAACTCGGTGGGCACGGACCGCACGTTCCTGGTGCGGGACATGCCGGAGCTCGTGGCGCACCTGCACTACCGCGTCATCGACGTCTCCACCATCAAGGAGCTCTCCCGCCGGTGGTTCCCGCGCGCCTACTTCCAGGCCCCGCCGAAGACCGGCAACCACCGGGCCCTGGGCGACATCCGGGACTCGATCGACGAGCTCCGGTACTACCGCCGCGCCGTGTTCGCGGCCGACCCGGGACCGGACTCGGAGACCGCGAAGGGCATCGCCGCGGAGATCTCCGCCTCCCGCACGGGCGCCTGAGTCCTCCGTCCGGCGCCGGGCTCTCCGCCCGGCCGGGCGGGCGGTCCGGGGCGCTCCGGGAATGCGGTACACTCGTATGCGTTGCCCAGCGGAAGCACGGTCTTCCGGCGGGCGTTCATGGTGGGCGTAGCTCAGTTCGGCAGAGCGCCTGGTTGTGGTCCAGGAGGTCGCGGGTTCAACCCCCGTCGCTCACCCGCCGTGAAAGGCCGTCCCGAGGATTCGGGGCGGCCTTTCGTCGTTCCCGGTCCCGTTCGGAGGGGCGCAAGCCCCGGCAAGTCGAAGGAAGTGCGTCATGGCCGTCCGTCCCGTGGTGATCACCGGCGATCCCGTCCTCCACCGCCCCGCCGCCAAGGTGGCGCAGTTCGACGAGGAGCTGCACGTCCTCGTCGCGGACATGTACGAGACCATGGACGCCGCCCACGGCGTGGGCCTCGCCGCCCCGCAGATCGGCGTGGGGCTGCGGATCTTCACCTACTCCTTCCAGAACGACGACGACGTGGCCCCGCGCGGCGTCCTCGTCAACCCGGTGCTGAGCCCGGGCAGGATCTCCCAGGACGCGCCGGACCCGGACGAGGAGTCCGAGGGCTGTCTGTCCGTGCCCGGCTACAGCTGGCCGCTGAAGCGGGCGGACTGGGTCCGGGTCGCCGGGTTCGACGTGGCCGGCCACCCGGTGGACTTCGAGGCCACCGGGTGGTTCGCCCGCGTCATGCAGCACGAGTACGACCACCTGGACGGCAAGCTCTACGTGGACCGGCTCAACGAGAAGTGGGGCCGGAAGGCGCGGAAGGCGGTCAAGGCCGAGGGCTGGGGACGAGGGGGCCACACCTGGACCCCCGGCGTCGACGAGGACCCGTTCGGCCACTGAGCAGCCGGCGCGCGCCGGGCTCCCCGGCTCAGTCCTCGGTGCGCACGACGACGAGCTCGCCGGCAGAGCGGGCCGTGGGCTCCGTCAGCTCGGCGTGCCAGCGCTCCCGCGCCGCCGCGAGCAGCTCCTGCGGCGTCTCCGGGCGCACGCCCTCGGCGGCGCGCTCCACGAGGTGGCGGGCGAGGAGCCCGCGGGTGTGCTTGGCCATGTGCGAGACGACCTGGCGCCTCCCGTGCCGTTCCCGGACCACCTTCACCCCCACGGTCCGATCGCGGGGACCGCGCCACGCCGCCGCGTAGGCGGCCGAGCGGCAGTCCACGACGAGCCCGTCGCCGGCCGCGGGCTCCAGCCCCGCCGGGAGGTGGCGCTTCCAGTGGGCCGCGAGCCTGCCGAGCCCCGGCAGTTCGGCCCCCATGGACAGGCGGTAGGCCGGGATCCGGTCGTCGGGGCGCACGGCGCCCCACAGCGCCGAGACGACGACGAGGGCGGCCCCCGCGGCGGCCCGCTGCGCCCCGGTCATCCCGGCCGGGTCGAGAGCGTCGTAGAGCACCCCGGTGTAGACGCTCAGGGCCGGTGCGGCGGGCTCCGCGCCCAGACGGGTGTTGCGCTCGACCTCGCCGCGCAGCCGCTCCCCCACGCCCAGCACCTCGAGCGCGTCCCTGCGGGCGCTCGTCGCAGCCAGCTCGGCGAGCACCTGCTCCCGGGCGGCCGTGAGCTCGGGGAAGGACAGGACGGCGGGGTCGACGGGCGCACCGGGGCCGGGAGCGGTCTTGGTCTCGGAGGGCGGGAGGAGGATCAGCACCCGCAGAAGTCTAGTGACCCGTGAGGGCTCCCGCGCGCGCCGGCGGGACCTGCTCGGGGCACACCGGCGGCCGGGCGCCGGCCGGTCAGGGCCCACCGGTGGCCGGTCGGGCCGGTCCGGGCGCAGCGGCCCGGCGGGTAGGATGGGCGGCGGACAGGTCGGCCGGGTGACCGCGGGCCGCGCAGCTCCGGCTGCCGCGACCCGAGGAAAGTCCGGGCTCCGCAGAGCAGGATGGTGGGCAACGCCCACTCGGGGAGACCCGCAGGAAAGTGCCACAGAAAACAGACCGCCCGCCCCCGGTCCGTCCGGGCGGCGGGTCAGGGTGAAAAGGTGGTGTAAGAGACCACCAGCGCGCCGGGTGACCGGCGCGGCTCGGTAAACCCCATCCGGAGCAAGGCCAGACAGGGTGCGTCCGAGGGCTGCTCGCCCGAGCACCCGGGTAGGCCGCTCGAGCCCACCGGCAACGGTGGGCCTAGATGGATGGTCACCAGCACGGCACGGGCGACCGGCCGTGCCCACAGAACCCGGCTTACAGGCCGGCCTGTCCCCCGCTCCCCTCCCAGTGCCCTCCGCGGCTCCGCGGCAGCGGGAGGCCGCAGGAGGCCTCAGGAGCGGACGAGGATCACCCCGCACTCGGGGCACACGAGCACCTCGTCCGGGGCCGCCGCCCGGAAGGTCGCGGCGTCCGTGGGGCTGAGCGCCGTTCCGCAGGACCCGCACGCGGTGCCCCTCAGCTCCGCGGCCGCCGGCCGCTCGGTGCCGCGCCCCGTCCGGATCTTCTCGTACCGCGCCAGCAGCGCGGGACGTCCCACGCCCTCCGCGGCGGTGGTGCGCGCGCCGGCCAGCTCGCCCCGCTCGGCCGTCAGGGCACGACCCTCCGCGTCCCGGGCCTCGACGCGCCGCCGCGCCTCCGCGTCGGCCTCCTTGAACCGCGGTGTGATGCGGGCGCGGTGCGCGACGGCGTCCTCGAGCTCCTGCAGGACCTCCAACTCCGCCTCCTCCGCCTCGCCCAGCTGCCGGGTGCGGGTGTCGATCTCGTGCTGCAGGCCCATGAGGTCCTTGGCGGAGCCGCCCTGCTCGAGGCGCCGGCGGTCCTTCTCGATCGATGCCTGGATGCGGGCGACCTTCTGCTCCGCGGCGGCCAGCCGGTCGCGGATCGCCTGCTCGCCGGACTCGAGCTCCTTGGCGGTGGCGATCGCCCGGGCGCGGAGCTGCAGCGCGGAGGCGACCTCGGGGTCCGTCTGCAGCTCCGCGATGCGGGCGGCGATCCGGCGCAGCCGGGCGTGGACCCGCTCGAGCTCCAGCAGGGCTCGTTGCTGCTCGGGCGTGGCGGTGCTCATGCGGGTCCTCCTGCGGTCGGTGCGGCGGCGTCTGCGCCGGGGTCGGGGACGGAACGGTCGTGGTCGTGCTCGGGGTGGTCGATGCGGAAGTCCCACGGGTCGGAGCGCCGGTCGGAGACGTCGACCCGGACGTCGTGGCCGCGCGCGGCCAGCGCTTCCCGCAGCGCGGCGGCGCCCACGGGCAACCACAGCCACTCGCTCGCGAAGTGGGAGAGGTCCACGAGGTACGGGGTGCCGTCGGCCCCGGGGCCCACCGCGGCCTCGCGCGCCTCGGACGCGGGGTGGTGCCGCAGGTCCGCGGTGACGTAGACGTCGGCCCCCGCGGCCCGCACCTCGTCGAAGAGCGAGTCCCCCGCTCCCCCGCACACCGCGACGCGCCGGACGAGCGCGTCGGGATCCCCGGCCACGCGGACGCCGTGGGCGGTGGGCGGCACGGCGTCGGCCAGGCGCCGCACCAGCTCCCGGAGGCGCACGGGCCGCGCCAGGTCCCCCACGCGACCGATGCCCACGGCCGGGTCGGCGGGGTGCGGGGCGAGGGGCGTCGCCGTCGTCAGTCCGGCGGCCCGCGCCACGGCGTCCGAGACGCCGTCCGGGGCGGAGTCCGCGTTGGTGTGGCAGGCGAGCAGAGCGCACCGGTGCTCGATGAGCTCGTGCACCACGGCGCCCTTGAAGCCGTCGGCGGCCACGGAGGTCACGCCGCGCAGGAGCAGGGGGTGGTGGGTGACCAGCAGGTCGGCACCGGCGGCCACGGCCTCGGCGACGACGTCGGCCACGGGGTCCACCGCGAACAGGATCCGGCGAACGGGCTGTTCCGGGCGGCCGGTGACGAGCCCGCTGGCGTCCCAGGGCTCCTGCAGGCGCAGGGGCCAGAGCTGCTCGACGGTCTCGAGGACCTCCGACAGGGAGGGGGCGGGCCCGGGCGGGGACGTGCTCTGCTCGCTCATGCGCCCCAGTTTAGGAGTCCCCTCCGTGCCGTTCGCCGAGGCGGGCTCGGTGACCGAGCGGGAATGAAGCGGGCCGTGCGGTGTTGTACGGGTCATGGCCTTCCCCGCGCACGACGACGCCCACCTTGTCCCCGATCCGCGCCCCGCCGCCGAGGACCCCGTCACGACCGAGACCTTCGTGCTCGCGGGCGGGTGCTTCTGGTGCCTCGACACCGTCTACCGGATCACCCGGGGAGTCACCTCCGTGGTCTCCGGGTACACCGGTGGCGACCCCGGGCGCGCGACCTACTACGAGGTGTGCTCAGGCACGACCGGGCACGCGGAGGCCGTGGCCGTGACGTTCGACCCGTCGGTCGTGCCGGCGGACGTGATCCTCGACCTGTTCTTCACCGGTCACGACCCCACCACCCTCAACCGGCAGGGCTACGACGTGGGCACCCAGTACCGGTCCGCAATGTTCTGGGCCGACGAGGCCCAGCGAGAGCTGTTCGAGCAGTCGATCCGCCGGACCCAGCCGGCGTGGGACCAGCCGATCGTCACGACGCTGGAGCCCCTGGGCACGTTCTGGGAGGCTGAGCCGGAGCACCAGGACTTCTACGCCGAACAGCCCTGGAACGGCTACTGCCAGGTGATCATCAACCCCAAGCTGGCGAAGGTCCGGAAACGTTACTCCGCGTGGCTCACCGCGCAGTAGCGGTTGCGGGGCGTGGCTAGGCTGAGCTAGGACCGCGCCGCCGCGGGCCCCCCAGAGCACCGGCGGCCACAGCACCACACGAGCTCCACCCAGATCCGACAGAGAACCGACCACGCAGAAACCGAGGTACGCACATGCCGAAGATCTACAACGACGTCACCGAGATCGTGGGCCGCACCCCGCTCGTCCACCTGAACCGGCTCGACGAGGGGCTGCCCGGCAACGTCGCCGTGAAGCTGGAGTTCTACAGCCCGGCCAACTCCGTCAAGGACCGCATCGGCGTGGCCATCATCGACGCCGCCGAGCAGTCCGGCCAGCTGAAGCCGGGCGGGACGATCGTCGAGGGCACCTCCGGCAACACCGGCATCGCCCTGGCCATGGTCGGCGCCGCCCGCGGCTACAAGGTCATCCTGACCATGCCCGAGACCATGTCCACGGAGCGCCGGGTCATGCTCCGCGCCTACGGCGCCCAGATCGTGCTCACCCCGGGCGCGGAGGGCATGCGCGGCGCCGTGGAGAAGGCCCAGGAGATCGTCGAGAGCACCGACAACGCGGTCCTGGCCAGCCAGTTCGCCAACAAGGCCAACCCGGCGATCCACTACGCGACCACGGGCCCCGAGATCTGGGAGGACACGGACGGCCAGGTCGACGTGTTCATCTCCGGCGTGGGCACCGGCGGCACCATCACGGGTGCGGGCCGCTACCTGCGCGAGCAGAAGCCGGACGTGCGCCTCGTCGTCGTCGAGCCCGCCGACTCGCCCCTGCTCACCGAGGGCAAGGCCGGTCCGCACAAGATCCAGGGCCTCGGGGCGAACTTCATCCCGGACATCCTGGACCGCGAGATCTACGACGACGTCTACGACGTGACCGTCGAGGACTCCGTGCGGGTCGCCCGCGAGCTCGGCACCAAGGAGGGCATCCTCGGCGGGATCTCCTCGGGCGCCATCGTGTGGGCGGCTCTTCAGGAGGCGGCCAAGGAGGAGAACCGGGACAAGCTGATCGTGGCGATCGTGTGCGACTTCGGCGAGCGCTACATCTCCACCCTGCTCTACGAGGACATCCGGGGCTGAGCCGCGCCACGGACCCGGGCCCACGACCCGCCCCCCACCGGGAATAGCGCCGCCTGCCGGTGACGTTGCCCCCGTGGTGGGCGGGTCGTTCCCGTCCGCGCCCCCTCACGTCCCGCCGGTCCCGGCGGGACTCGTCCCCCGCCACCGGAAGAACAGAGGAAGACCGTGAGTTTTCGGAGCAGACTCGCCGAGGACCTGCAGACGGCCCGGACGCACGACCCGGCCGCCCGCTCCCGGGTGGAGATCGCCCTCAACTACTCGGGTCTGCACGCCATCTGGGTCCACCGCCTGTCCCACCGGTTGTGGCAGCACCCCGACCGGCGGCTGCTGGCCCGGACGGTCTCCCAGCTCGGCCGCTTCCTGACGGGCGTGGAGATCCACCCGGGCGCGACCATCGGACGCCGCTTCTTCATCGACCACGGCATGGGCGTGGTCATCGGGGAGACCGCCGAGATCGGCGAGGACGTGATGATCTATCACGGGGTGACCCTGGGCGGGCGCTCCCTGGAGAAGGTCAAGCGGCACCCCACCGTCGGCGACCGCGTCGTCATCGGCGCCGGCGCGAAGATCCTGGGCCCCGTGGAGGTCGGCGCCAACTCCGCCGTGGGCGCCAACGCCGTGGTGGTCAAGGACGTGCCGGAGGACTCGATCGTGACCGGGATCCCCGGCAAGGTCCGCCCGCGCACCCCCGAGAAGCAGCAGCCGCTCGTGGACCCCTCCACCTACATCGACCCCGCGATGTGGATCTGAGCCCGTCCCGCTCGGCCGGTGCGCACGAGGACGCGGCAGGTGCTCCCTGCCGGCCCTGACGGCGCCGGCCGGCCGCCCCCGTGGTGGGGGCGGCCGGCCGGCGCGGTGGTGAACCGTCTCCGCTAGGAGACGACCTCGGAGCGGTCCCCGCTCCACAGGGTGTGGTAGACGCCCTCGGCGTCGTCGACGCGCCGATAGGTGTGCGCGCCGAAGAAGTCGCGCAGCCCCTGTGTCAGGGCCGCGTTGAGCCGGGGCCGGCGCAGGGAGTCGTAGTAGTTCAGCGTGGTGGCGAACACCGGTGCAGGGATGCCGCGCTCCACGGCCCGGGCCACGACGCGCCGCCAGGACGGCAGGGCCTCCTCGATCGCGGCGACGAACTCCGGGGCGAACAGCAGGTTCAGCGGCTGCTTGTCCCCCTTGTACGCCTCCATGATGACCTCGAGCAGTTCGGCCCGGATGATGCAGCCCTCCCGCCACAGGCCCGCGATGGTCGCGAGGTCCAGGTCCCAGTCGTACTCCCGGCCGGCCATGGTCAGCATGTCGAGGCCCTGGGCGTAGCTGACCAGCTTCGAGGCGTAGAGCGCCTTGCGCACGTCCTCCACGAACTCGGGGTCGTGCACGACGTCCTCGGTGGTGCCCCCGACGCCGGCGGGCAGCACGCGCTGCGCCTCGAGGCGCATGTCCGGCTCGGCGGAGGACAGCGCCCGGGCGAAGACGGACTCGGCGATCGCCGTGACCGGGGAGCCGAGCTCGAGGGCCTCCTGGACGGTCCAGCGGCCGGTGCCCTTCTGCCCCGCGGCGTCGACGATCACGTCGATGAGGGGCTCGTTCGTGCGGGCATCGACCTGGCGCAGGACGTGCGCGGTGATCTCGATGAGGTAGGAGGCCAGCTCGGTGCGGTTCCACTGCTCGAAGACGTCGGCCTGCTCGGCCGGCTCGAGCCCGGCGACGGAGCGCAGCAGCTCGTGCGCCTCGCCGATGACCTGCATGTCGGCGTACTCGATGCCGTTGTGCACCATCTTCACGAAGTGACCGGCGCCGTCCGTGTCGATCCAGGCGCAGCACGGCGTGCCGTCCTCCGCCTTCGCCGCGATGTCCTCGAGGAGGGGGCCGAGCGAGTCGTAGGACTTGCGGGGGCCACCGGGCATGATGGACGGCCCGAGAAGGGCGCCCTCCTCACCGCCCGAGACGCCGACGCCCACGAAGTCCAGTCCCTTCTCGGCGAGCTCGCGCTCGCGGCGCCGGGTGTCCTGGAAGTACGAGTTGCCGCCGTCGATGATGATGTCGTCCTTCTCGAGCAGCGGCACGAGCTGCTGGATGACGGCGTCCACGGGGGCGCCGGCCTTCACCATCACGAGGATGCGGCGGGGAGTCTCCAGGGCGTCCACGAGCTCCTGGAGGGTCTCCGTGCGGATGAACGTCCCCTCGTCGCCGTGGGCGTCGAGCAGGGCGTCGGTCTTCTCGACGGAGCGGTTGTGGAGGGCGACGGTGTATCCGTGCCGGGCGAAGTTGCGGGCGAGGTTCGCGCCCATGACCGCGAGGCCGGTGACCCCGATCTGAGCTTTCTGTTCTGCTGCCATGCCCCCAGCCTACAAACTCCGGGAGGGCCCTCCGTCCGGTGCCCGCGTGTTGCCGCGGCTCGCCGGGCGCACACGCGTGTCCTTCGGGGGAGAACCCGCGTCACAATCACCGCGCACCGCGCCGGGGCTCGTACATTTGCACTAGTGCTACTGCACGAGAACCTTGGGGGTCGGCATGGACGCGTGGAAAAGAACACTGCTGGGGGCCGCGGCCTGCGCCGTGCTGTGGTCGGGTGCCGGGCTCGCACCGGCTGCGGCGGCCGCGGACGACAGGGTCGACCTGGTCCTGGGCACCAAGGTGGTGCTTGACGAGGCGACGATCGCCCAGGCCACCGAGGGAGCGGCCAGACTGTGCGGGGGCACGTCCGCCGGCTACGTGAAGCAGGCCCGGAACGCCGCTCGCACGGGCAGCATCGTGGTCCTCTGCACCCGGCTCGGGGGCAAGCAGGTGTACTTCCGCTAGCCGTGGCCGCACGGGCACCCGCGGCTGGCGCGCATCGCCGGTGGTGGGTCCTACCGGGATCGAACCGATGACATCCACGGTGTAAACGTGGCGCTCTACCAGCTGAGCTAAAGACCCTGACAACCGGGTGGGCGGTTTTCGCAACCGCCGGCACCCGGTTCCCGAACAGACTACCCGTCGTGCCGGACCGGTGCCCACCGGGTGCAGGCCTGCGCCCGCATGGCGTTCACCACACCCGTCGGCCGTCCTACGGCCGGGCGAGTCGCTGCGCGAGCCCCACCAGGAAGTCGGTCACGGACGCGTCGACCTTCAGCCGCGCCGCGGCGTCCCCCCGGGTTCGCCCGTGGTTGACGATCACCACCGGCACGTCGGCGCGCACGGCGTGCCGGACGAAGCGGCGCCCCGAGTTCACGGTCAGGGACGATCCCACGACCAGCAGCGCGTCGGCGGCATCCACCATGCGCAGCGCGCGCAGCACCCGGTGCCGGGGCGCGTTCTCCCCGAAGAACACGACGTCGGGCTTCAGGATCCCGCCGCAGACCGGGCAGTCCGGCACCCGGAAGCCGGCCGTGCTGGGCACCAGGGCGTCGGCGTCCGGGGCGAACTCGATGTCATCCGGGGACGAGATCGAGTCGTAGAAGCCGGCGTTGAGCTCGTCGAACAGGTCGGAGAGCACGGCCCGCGGGATGAGAGTGGCGCAGCGCAGGCACCCCACCTGCGTGTAGCGCCCGTGCAGGTCCACGACGTTGAGGGACCCCGCGGCCTGGTGCAGGCGGTCGATGTTCTGGGTGACCACGCCCGTGACGGACCCCGACTCCTCGAGGCGGGCGAGGGCCGCGTGACCGGGGTTGGGCCGGGCACGGGCCAGGTGGCGCCACCCGTACTGGTTGCGCGCCCAGTAGTGGCTGCGCATGGCGGCGCTGCTCATGAACTCGTCGAAGGTCATGGGAGTGCGCGGGGTGGAGCCGGGGCCGCGGTAGTCCGGGATCCCGGAGTCCGTGCTGATGCCCGCGCCCGTCAGGACGGCGGTCCGCCGGCCGCCCAGCAGCGCGGCCGCCTCCGCCAGGCCGACCTCGAGCCCGGTGGCGTCCGGATCGGGGAACTGGTCGGGGTGCTCGGGAGCGCCGTAGCCGGCGCGGACGGTGGGCATCGGTGCTCGATCGGGACCGGGCCGGCGTGGCTCAGCCGTGCAGCTTGGTGAGAGCGGTGCGGTAGGCCCCGATCTCCCGCGGCGTGCCGCGCTCGGACCGGAAGGCGTCGACGGCGACACCCTGCGCATCCAGCACGAACGTGGCCCGCTCCGCCAGACCGGCGACTGGGTCGAACACCCCGTAGCGCTGGGCCACCTCCCCGTGGGGCCAGAAGTCGGAGAGCAGGTCGAAGTCGAACGACTCCTCACGGGCGAACGCCCGCAGCGTGTACTTCGAGTCCACCGACACCGCGAGCAGTTTCACCCCTGCGTCGTCGAACACGGGGAGGCTGTCCTGCAGCCGGCAGAGCTCGCCGGTGCACACCCCGGAGAAGGCGAACGGGTAGAACACGATCGCCACGGGGCGGCCGCGGAGAGCGCTCAGGGTGACCGGCTCGCCGAACTGGTTGTTGAGGGTGAAGTCCGGGGCGGGGGCGCCGATCTCGAGCATGCGTGGTCTCCTGGGATGGGGTCCGTGTCGCCCGGTCAGACGTTGCGCTTGGGCATGAGCCGGGTCGCGGCCCAGTCCGCACTGACTCGTGCGGAGGTGGTCACGTGCAGACCCGCCGTGGGGGCGGCCTCCTGGACCTCTGCGGGCGGCACGTATCCGTCCCGCCCGGCCTTGGGGGTCAGCACCCACACCACGCCGCCGTCCTCGAGGGTGGTCGTGACGTCCACCAGGGTGTCCACGAGGTCCCCGTCGCCCTCACGGAACCAGAGGAGCACGGCGTCGACGACCTCCTGGTCGTCCTCGTCGAGCAGGTCCGACCCGATCACTTCCTCGATGCCGTCCCTCAGGTCGAGGTCGACGTCCTCGTCGTACCCGAACTCCTGGATGTAGTCGCCATCCTTGAAACCGAGCTGGACTACCGCGTCACCCGCGGTGGTCTTGGCCTCGCTCACTGTTCATGCTCCTTCTGGGATCGGGCCGACGAACGACGACCACGCACTGCGTACCGGTGCTGGGCTCCGCCTGCCCGTCGGCGGACCGCGGGGGCACGGTGGCGGGCCGGATACCGGCTTCACCGTCCAGACAACACCGGATCAGGGACTCTTTCAAGCTCCCGCACGGTGAGCGCCCTCGAATCGTGGGGTGACACTCCGTGTGACGGCCCGCCCCGGGTGTGGAAGCATGGTCCCCACAGACACCCCGCACGCCCGGGACGGCCCCGACGGCGCGATCCGCCCGACGGGCCGGCTGCCGGACGTCCGCCCCTCCCGGGTGGCGTCCGGACAGCGGAACGGGCAACGGGTATTTTGAGACTGTCGGACGACCCGGCCGCGTCCTCGCGCGCGTACCCGCCCGGGTTCCGTCGGGCAACTCGACGAAGAGAGGTTGAACGTGCCTTCATCCAGCAACCACCACATCCTCAGTGGCTTGACCAACAACCTGAAGGACTCCGACACCGAGGAGACCCGGGAGTGGATCGAGTCCTTCGAGGGCCTGATCGAGACGCAGGGCACGGAGCGGGCGCAGTACATCATGCGCGCCCTCCTCCAGCACGCCGGCGCGAAGAGCGTGGGCGTGCCGATGGTCACCACCACGGACTACGTGAACTCGATCCCGGTGGACCAGGAACCGGAGTTCCCGGGTGACGAGGACATCGAGCGGCGCTACCGAGCGTTCCTGCGCTGGAACGCCGCCGTGATGGTGCACCGGGCGCAGCGCCCGGAGATCGGGGTCGGCGGGCACATCTCCTCCTACGCCGGCGTGGCGACCCTCTACGAGGTCGGCCTCAACCACTTCTTCCGCGGCCCGGAGCATCCCGGCGGCGGCGACCAGGTCTTCTGGCAGGGCCATTCGGCACCCGGCAACTACGCGCGCGCCTATCTCGAGGGCCGGCTCACCGAGGAGCAGCTCGACGGCTTCCGGCAGGAGAAGACGAAGGCCCCCAACGGGCTGCCCTCGTACCCGCACCCGCGCTCGATGCAGGACTTCTGGCAGTTCCCGACCGTGTCCATGGGCATCGGCCCGATGAACGCGATCTACCAGGCCCAGTTCAACCGCTATCTGCACAACCGCGGGATCAAGGACACCTCCGACCAGCACGTGTGGGCGTTCCTGGGTGACGGCGAGATGGACGAGCCGGAGTCGCGCGGCCTCCTGCAGCTGGCCGCCAACGACAAGCTGGACAACCTCACGTTCGTGATCAACTGCAATCTCCAGCGCCTGGACGGGCCGGTGCGCGGCAACGGCAAGATCGTCCAGGAGCTGGAGGCCTTCTTCCGCGGCGCCGGCTGGAACGTCGTCAAGGTTCTTTGGGGCCGCGAGTGGGACGACCTGCTCGCCAGGGACGAGGACGGCGAGCTCGTGCGGATCATGAACGAGACCCTCGACGGCGACTTCCAGACCTTCAAGGCCGAGTCCGGCGGGTTCATCCGCGACCACTTCTTCGGCAAGTCCCCGGCCACCAAGGAGCTCGTCGCGGACATGAGCGACGACGAGATCTGGGAGCTCAAGCGCGGCGCGCACGATTACCACAAGGTCTACGCCGCCTACAAGGCCGCGACCGAGCACGAGGGCCAGCCGACCGTGGTCCTGGCGCAGGGCGTCAAGGGCTACGGCCTGGGCAGCCACTTCGAGGCCCGCAACGCGACCCACCAGATGAAGAAGCTGACCCTGGAGGACCTCAAGGTCTTCCGGGACCACCTGCGCATCCCCGTCTCGGACGAGGAGCTGCAGAGCGACCTCTACGGCGCCCCGTACTACCACCCCGGCAAGGACTCGCCCGAGGTGAAGTACCTGCTCGAGCGCCGGAAGGAGCTCGGCGGCTTCGTCCCGGACCGCCCGCACGAGCAGCACGAGATCGCGCTGCCGTCCGACGCCGCGTACAAGTCCGCGAAGAAGGGCTCCGGCAAGCAGATGGCGGCCACCACCATGGCCTTCGTGCGGATCCTGAAGGACCTCCTCCGGGAGAAGGAGTTCGGCCACCGGATCGTCCCGATCGTCCCCGACGAGGCCCGGACCTTCGGCATGGACTCGTTCTTCCCCACGGCGAAGATCTACAACCCCAACGGGCAGAACTACCTCTCCGTGGACCGCGAGCTGATGCTGGCCTACAAGGAGTCCCCACAGGGCCAGATCCTGCACGCCGGGATCAACGAGGCCGGTTCCGTGGCGGCGTTCACCGCCGCGGGCACCGCCTACGCCACCCACGGTGAGCCCATGGTGCCGGTGTACATCTTCTACTCGATGTTCGGGTTCCAGCGCACCGGCGACTCCTTCTGGGCCGCCGCCGACCAGATGACCCGCGGGTTCATCATCGGCGCCACCGCCGGGCGCACCACGCTCACCGGCGAGGGCCTCCAGCACGCCGACGGCCACTCCCCGCTGCTGGCCGCGACCAACCCCGCGGTCATCCACTACGACCCGGCCTACGGCTACGAGATCGCCCACATCGTGCGCCGCGGCCTCGAGCACATGTACGGCACGGGGGACGAGGACCACAACGTCATGTACTACGTGACGGTCTACAACGAGCCCTACCAGCAGCCGGCCGAGCCGGAGGGCGTCGACGTGGAGGGCATCCTCAAGGGCATATACCTGCTGAAGCCCGCCGAGAACGAGGGGCCCCGCGCCCAGCTGCTCGCCTCCGGCGTGGCCGTGCCGTGGGCGCTCGAGGCCCAGCAACTGCTTGCCGCGGACTGGGGCGTCTCGGCCGACGTGTGGTCGGTGACCTCGTGGGTCGAGCTCCGCCGCGACGGCCTGGCCGCCGAGAAGGAGGCGTTCCTCAATCCCGGTGACGGGACGCGGACCCCGTACGTGGCCCAGCAGCTGGCCGGGGCCACGGGCCCGGTCGTGGCGGTCTCGGACTTCAGCGCGGACCTGCCGGACAAGATCCGCCAGTTCGTCCCGAACGAGTTCGCGTCCCTGGGCGCCGACAGCTTCGGCTTCTCGGACACCCGCGCCGGCGCCCGCCGGCACTTCAAGATCGACTCCCACTCCATGGTGGTCCGTGCCCTGGAGATGCTCGCCAAGCGCGGCGAGGTCGACTGGCGCGCTCCCGGCGAGGCGATCGAGAAGTACGCGCTGAACGACGTCACCGCCGGCACCTCCGGCAACGCGGGCGGCGACGCCTGAGCCCAGCCCTCCGGTGCACCACGGCGCCCCGCCCACCCGCGTCCGGGTGGGCGGGGCGCCGTCGTCGTCGGGTCGGGGGCGGCGATCCGGTGCTCTAAGCTCGGTGGCATGGCTGGACAGGACGGGAACACCACGACGCGCTGGCTGCGCCCCTCGCGCAGGCGCTCCACCGACCGGCCCCGCCCCGCGGTCCCGCCCCATCCCAGGACGCTCGAGAACCTCAAGGCGAACCTGGGCGCGATCTCCACGGTCGCGACCCGCCGACTCGAGACGGACCTCGGCTGGTTCGAGGAGCTGCGCGCCGACGAGCGCTCCGAGCTGGGTCTCGTGGCCCAGCGGGGCATCTCCTCCTTCGTGCGCTGGTACGAGGACCCGGAGGAACCCCTGTGGGTGCTCACCCAGGTCTTCCGCGGCGCCCCCACGGACCTGACCCGCTCCATCTCCCTCCAGCACGCCCTGCAGCTGCTCCGGATCGTCGTCGACGTCGTCGAGGAGAAGGTCCCGGAGCTCGCCAAGCACCACGACGAGGCCGCGCTGCGGGAGGCCGTGCTGCGCTACTCGCGGGAGATCGCCTTCGCCGCCGCCGACGTCTACGCCCGCGCCGCCGAGAACCGCGGGTCGTGGGACGCCCGGCTGGAGTCCCTCGTGGTCGACGGGATCCTCCGGGGAGAGCACTCCGACTCGCTGCGCTCCCGCGTCGCGGCCCTGGGGTGGGCGTCGTCGGGCCCGGTGACCGTGCTCACGGGCTCCGCGCCCGAGGCCGCCGGCCCGTCCACCGTGGCCCGGCTGCGGCGGCTCGCCGGCCGCCATGCGCAGGACTCGCTCGTCTCCATCCAGGGCGACCGGCTCGTGCTCATCCTCGGGGGGCTGTCCGACCGGGACCTCGCCCTCGAGAAGCTGACCGCCGCCTTCGGGCCGGGACCGGTGGCCTACGGCCCGGAGTCCCCCACGGTCTTCGCGGCAGGGCGCTCCGCCCGGCTCGCCCACGCGGCCCTGTCCGTGGCACCCGCCTGGCCCGCGGCGCCGCGTCCCGTGCACTCCGAGGACCTGTGGCCGGAGCGGGCCATGGCCGGGGACGAGAGTGCGCGCACGGCGATGGTCGAGTCGGTGTACCGGCCGCTGACGCGCTCCGCGACCGGGCTCGTGGAGACCCTGTCCGCCTACGTCTCCGTCGGCCACTCCCTCGAGGCCACCGCCCGGGAGCTGTTCGTGCACGCCAACACGGTGCGCTACCGGCTGCGCCGGATCAGCGACCTCACCGGCTGGGACCCCCTGGTCCCCCGTGACGCGTTCGTGCTGCACTGCGCCCTCGTGGCGGGCCGGCTCGCGGACTCGTGCGCTCCCATCGACACGTCGGCCCCCGCCGTGGGACCGGTCTTGTAGCATCCCTACAAACACCGCCGCCGCGCTTGGTGCCCTCCGGGCCACCGCACAGTGCCGCATCCTTGGGAAGCTGTAGCGGTGATCGCGATCGTCTGCCCCGGACAGGGCTCCCAGAAACCCGGCTTTCTCACCGACTGGCTCGCCCTCGACGGCGTCCGCGCCCACCTCGAGGAGCTGGGCGAGGCCGCGGGGCTCGACCTCGTGCACTACGGCACCCAGGCCGACGAGGACACCATCAAGGACACCGCGGTGGCCCAGCCCCTCATCGTGGCCGCGGGCCTCGTGGCAGGCCGGCTGCTCGGCGACCGGATCGGCCCCGGCCGGGACGACCTCCTCTTCGCGGGACACTCGGTCGGTGAGATCACCGCCTCCGCCCTGGCCGGCGCCCTCACCGAGGCCGACGCCATGGCCTTCGTGCGCACCCGGGCCAACGCCATGGCCCAGGCGGCCGCCGCCGCCCCCACCGGCATGAGCGCTGTGCTCGGGGGCAAGGAGGACGAGGTCCTCGCCGCCATCGAGGCCGCGGGCCTGACGCCCGCGAACGCCAACGGGGGCGGGCAGACGGTGGCCGCAGGCACCCTCGAGCAGCTGGCCGCGCTCGCCGAGGACCCTCCGGCCCGTGCCCGGGTGGTCCCCCTCAAGGTGGCCGGTGCCTTCCACACCGAGCACATGGCCCCCGCCCTCGAGCCGCTGCGCGAGCTGGTCCCCCGGCTCTCGCCCGCCGAGCCGGTGCACCCCCTGCTCTCCAACGCCGACGGCGGACCCGTGGCCGGCGGCGCCGAGAACCTCGAGGCGCTCGTGGCCCAGGTGTGCCGGCCCGTGCGCTGGGACCTGTGCACGCGGACCTTCCTGGAGCGCGGTGTCGAGCAGCTGGTCGAGCTGCCCCCGGCGGGCACCCTCGTCGGTCTGGCCAAGCGCGGCATGAAAGGCGTGCCGGCCCTCGCCGTGAACTCCGCGGCGGAGCTGGAGCAGGCCAAGAGTATTCTTGACTGACGTCCGCGCGCGCACCTCGTGCGCCGCCCGTCCCGAGGCCGGAGCAGCCGTTCCGCCCCACCCAGCCGGCCCGTCCGCCCCGCCCGGCCGCACGAAGGAGCAACGACCCCCGTGGTGACCCTGAAGCAGCAACAGACCAACGCGCACTCCCGGATCCTCGGCCTGGGCGTCTACCGTCCGGACGTGGTCGTGACCAACGACGACGTGTGCCAGTGGATCGAGTCCTCGGACGAGTGGATCCAGCAGCGCACCGGCATCAAGACCCGGCACCGCGCCGCCGAGGACGTGAGCGTCCTCGACATGTCCGAGCACGCCGCCCGGGACGCGCTGGCCGACGCCGGCATCGAGGCCGCGCAGCTCGGGGCGGTCATCGTCTCCACGATCTCCTTCCCCTACCTGACCCCGTCCGCCGCCGCGGCCCTGGCCGACCGTCTGGACGCCACCCCGGCGCCGGCCTTCGACATCTCGGCCGCCTGTGCCGGCTACTGCTACGGCGTCGCCCAGGCGGACGCCCTCGTCCGCTCGGGAGCGGCCGACTACGTGCTGGTCATCGGTGTGGAGAAGCTCTCCGACGTCATCGACAACAGCGAGCGGTCCATCTCGTTCCTGCTCGGCGACGGCGCGGGCGCCGTGGTCATCGGCCCCTCGGACACCCCCGGCATCGGGCCGTCCGTGTGGGGCTCCGACGGCTCCAAGTGGGACGCCATCCGGATGACCCACCCGCTCACCGACATCAGGGCGGTGGAGCTGGGGCACGAGCGGTCCCAGTCCCCCGACCTCCTCGACCCGGAGACCGGTGAGGTGCGCGAGGACGCCACCCTCTGGCCGACGCTGCGCCAGGACGGCCAGACGGTCTTCCGGTGGGCGTCCTGGGAGGTCGCCAAGCGGGCGCAGGAGGCCATGGACGTGGCCGGGGTGCGGCCCGAGGACCTGAGCGCCTTCATCCCCCACCAGGCGAACATGCGGATCATCGACCAGATGGCCAAGACGCTCAAGCTCCCCGAGTCCGTGGTCATCGCCCGGGACATCGCCGACTCCGGCAACACGTCCGCCGCGTCCGTGCCCCTCGCCACGCACCGCCTGCTGACCGAGCACCCGGAGCTGTCCGGAAAGCTGGCCCTGCAGATCGGCTTCGGAGCCGGCCTCGTCTACGGGGCGCAGATCGTCGTCCTCCCCTGACCTCCACCGGCGCGGGCCGGGCCCCGGAGTCCTGCCCACGTGTCGGTGCCGCCGCGGGCCCCTGCGAGTCGTCGTAGGGTTGAACCGCACACCCGATGTCCCCCGGCCCGGCCTTCCGGCCTGACCGGGACAGATGCACCCGGCACCTGCCCGGGGCGCACGCCACCACCGGCTGCTCCGGCAGCCGCAGAGAAAGGAAGCCACCATGGCGAGCAAAGACGAGATCCTGACCGGCCTGGCCGAGATCGTCAACGAGGAGACCGGCCTCGAGACCGAGGCCGTCCAGCTGGACAAGTCCTTCACCGAGGACCTCGACATCGACTCCATCTCGATGATGACCATCGTGGTCAACGCCGAGGAGAAGTTCGACGTGACCATCCCCGACGAAGAGGTCAAGAACCTCAAGACCGTCGAGGACGCCGTCAACTTCATCGACAACGCCCAGGCCTGATCCGGCCGGTCGGTGCGGGGCGCGGCAGACCGCAGGATCCGCCGCGCCCCGCCCGACCCGCGACCGGGCGGGCCGCCCGCCGCTTCACCCCAGGACACGAGGAAGTGCAGTCATGACCCGCAAAGTAGTCGTCACCGGTCTCGGTGCCACCACCCCGATCGGGGGCACCGTCCCCGAGCTGTGGCGCAGCGCCACCACGGGCGTCTCCGGCGTGAGAGCCATCGAGCACGACTGGGTGGACACCTACGATCTCGGCGTGCGGATCGCCGCGACGGTGTCGACCCCGGCGAGCGAGGTGCTCAGCCGGGTCGAGGCCAAGCGCTTGGACCCGTCGGGGCAGCTCTCCGTCATCGCCGCCCGTGAGGCGTGGGCCGATGCCGGCTTCTCCGGCAACAACGCGGAGTCCTCCGACGAGGTCGATCCGGACCGCTTTGCCGTGGCCTTCGGCACCGGCATCGGCGGGGTCTGGACACTGCTGGACGCCTACGACACCCTGCTGAAGCGCGGGGCCCGGCGGATCATGCCGCTGACCGTGCCCATGCTCATGCCCAACGGCAACGCCGCGGCCGTCGGCATGGACCTCAAGGCCCGTGCCGCGTCCATCACGCCGGTCTCGGCGTGCGCCTCCGGCACGGAGGCCTTCTACCAGGGCATGAACCTCATCCGTTCCGGCAAGGCGGACCTCGTGGTGGTGGGCGGCGCCGAGTCCGCGATCCACCCCGTGACCATCGCGGCGTTCGCCTCGATGCAGGCGCTGTCGAAGCGCAACGACGAGCCCGAGCGCGCCTCCCGCCCCTACGACACCGCCCGCGACGGGTTCGTGATGGGCGAGGGCGCCGGGGCCGTGGTGCTCGAGTCGGAGGAGCACGCGAAGGCCCGCGGCGCACGGATCTACGCCGAGCTCGCCGGCGCTGGCCTCACCGCGGACGCCTACCACATCACCGCACCCGACGAGGAGGGCCGCGGGGCGGCCCGTGCCCTCGCCGAGGCCATGGAGACCGGGGAGTTCGAGCCGGCCGACGTCAAGCACGTCAACGCCCACGCGACCTCGACGCCCAGGGGAGACGCCCCCGAGGCCGGTGCCCTGCGCCGTGCGTTCGGCCCTGCCGTGGACGACATGTGCGTTTCGGCGACGAAGTCGATGACTGGTCACATCCTGGGCGGCTCGGGCGCCGTGGAGGCCGTGCTCACCGTGCTGGCCGTCCACCACCGCACCGCGCCGTGCACCATCAACCTGGAGAACCAGGACCCGGAGATCGACCTCGACGTGGTCACGGACGCCCGCGACCTCACCTCCGGAGAGTTCGTGGCCGTGTCCAACTCCTTCGGTTTCGGCGGTCACAACGCGGTCGCCGCGTTCCGCACCGTCTGAGCGCACACCTGTCGAGCCCACGTCGTCGGGCGCACGCGGAGGGCCGTCCCACTGGTTGCGGGACGGCCCTCCGCGTGCTGCAGGCCCCGTGCCCCCCGGAGGCGGGGCGGGCCTGTGGGTCCTCAGCCGACGCGGTGCAACCAGCGCACCGGTGCGCCCTCCGCGGCGTGCCGGAACGGCTCGAGCTCTTCGTCCCAGGCCTCTCCCAGGGCGAGCGAGAGCTCGTTGATGACGAGCAGCGGGTTGCCGGCCGCCGTCTCGTAGGCGTAGCGGATCCGGTCCTCGGAGACCATGATGTTGCCGGCGGCGTCCGTGGTCGCGTGGAAGATCCCGAGGTCGGGGGTGAAGGACCAGCGGGCGCCGTCGTGGCCACGGCACGGGTTCTCGGTGACCTCGAACCGGAGGCGGCCCATCGTGCGCAGCGCCGAGGCGAGGAGGGCTCCGGTGCCGGCAGGTCCGGACCACTCCAGCTCGGAGCGCACGGATCCGGGCTCGGCGTTCTGCTGGGTCCACTCGAGTTCCGTGCGCTGGCGCGCGACCGACTCCAGTGCCCACTGGATGTGCGGGCACAGGGCTCGCGGGGCCGAGTGCACGTACAGCACTCCGCGCGTGGTGGGTGAAGACATGACCTGTTCCTCCGTCGTGTAGGTACGTCTTCCCCAACGCCCTGCACGGAAGCGGCCCCACCCGCCGGGTCGCGGCGATCGTGCCGCACCCGGACGATGCTGTTGTCCGGGTTTCCGCCCGCCGCGGGGATTCGAGGCCCGCACGGCGTCCGGTCGACCGGGTGCCGCACCCGTCGTGCCGGCCGGTTCCCAGCTCGTTGCCGTGTCCGGTACGTCGAGTACAATACGCCACTCATTCAACTGCAAACATTCCACGGGCGTCAACCCGGGGCGCCGTGTTGCCCTCCGATCCCGCTCCGGTGCCCAGGTCAGGCCCGGGGGTGGGCCTGACGGTAGACCGTTCCCAGGCGGTCCACGGAGACGTGGGTGTAGATCTGGGTGGTCGCCACGGAGGCGTGCCCCAGCAGCTCCTGCACGGTGCGCAGGTCGGCGCCGCCGTCCACGAGGTGCGTGGCCGCCGAGTGCCGCAGGGCGTGCGGACCCCTCGCCGCGGTGTCGGGGACGGTGCCGAGCTCGCGCTCCACGACCCGCCGGACCTGCCGGGCGTCGATCCGACCGCCCCGGGAGCCGAGGAACAGTGCCGGACCGCTGCCCGCGGCCGCCAGGACGGGCCGGCGGGCCAGCCAGAGCTCGAGCGCCTGGTCGGCAGGGCCACCGAAGGGAACCGTGCGCTGCTTGTCGCCCTTGCCGACCACCGTGAGGACGCGGCGGGAGCGGTCGACGTCGTCGACGTCGGCGCCCGCGAGCTCGCCCACCCGCGCGCCGGTGGCGTAGAGCAGCTCGACGAGGGCGCGGTCCCGGGCGACGAGCGCCGCGTCCGCGCCGCCGGTCCCGGGCGCGGTGGACCGCGCGGCGAGGTCGTCGAGCAGATCCCGCATCCCGTCGGCGGGCACGACGTCCGGGAGGTGGCGCCGGCGACGGGGCGCGACGAGCCGGAGACTGGGATCTGCCCCCAGTAGGCCTGTGGCGGCCGCCCAGCCGAAGAACCCGCGGACCGACGCCGTCCAGCGAGCCATGGACGAGCGTCCCGCCCCCTCGGCGTGCCGGGCGGCCAGCCACGCCCGGAGCATGTCCAGCTCCACGGCGGCCGGCGCGGCGACCCCGTACCGGGCGTGCAGCCAGGTGAAGAGCGCGCGGAGGTCGCCCGAGTAGGCGTCCACGGTGCGGGGACTCCGGGCCAGCTCGTGCACCAGGTGGTCCGTGTACCGCTCCAGGGCCCGGACCACGGCCGGGGGCAGCGGGGCGGCGTCGCTCGTCATGGAGTGATTCTAGCGACGGCGGCGCCAGCCCTCCCCCGACTCCTCCGCCAGGCCGCGCTCCTCGAGCCGGCGCAGCCCGCCCAGCACCTCGCGGGCGGACAGTCCGGCGACGCGGGACAAATGGTCCGGGCGGCTGCGCACCGTCAGGGGCAGCGCGTCGAGGAGCACGCGGTCGCGGTCGGGGAGTCCGTCGACGACGGAGACCGGGGCGGGGCGGTCGGGCGCCGGCGCAACGCCGAGCGGCTGGACCAGCTCGAGCACCTCGTCGACGTCCGTGACCAGGACGGCGGTGCCCTCCCGCACCAGCCGGTGGCAACCGGCGGAGGTGCCGGCGTGGACGCTGCCGGGCACCGCACCCACCGGGCGGCTGAGCCCGTCCGCGTGGTGGGCGGTGTTCTGCGCCCCCGACCGCCACCGGGCCTCGACCACCACGGTGCCGGCCGAGAGGGCCGCGATGATCCGGTTGCGCTGCAGGAAGCGGTAGCGGCTGGGCGTGCACCCCGGGGCGACCTCGGCCAGCAGCAGCCCGGCGGACTCGACCCCGCGCAGCAGCCCGTGGTTGCCCGGCGGATAGAGGCGGTCGATCCCGCACGCCATGACCGACACCGTGGCCGGGTGCGCGGTGCCGGTGGCCAGCGCGGCCGAGTGCGCGGCCTGGTCGATGCCGTAGGCGCCGCCGGAGACGACCGTCCAGCCGCGGGCGGCCAGGGCGCCGGCCAGGTCCAGGGCGACCTGCCGGCCGTAGGTCGAGCAGTCCCGGGAGCCGACGACGGCGACGGAGCGGGCGGCGGGGAAGCCGAGGAACCGTCGGTCACCGCGGCCCCACAGGCCCACCGGCTGGAAGAGGCCCAGGTCGGCGAGCGCGGCGGGCCAGTCGGGGTCCTCGGGGATCGCGAACCACGCCCCCGCCCCGGCGGCCACCGCCAGGTCCTCGGAGGGGTCGAGGTCCGCCGCCCGGGGGGCCCAGCGGGCGAGCGCGCGCCGGAGGTCGACCTGCCGGGGACCGTATCCGGCCTCGGCAGCGGCGCGCACGAACACCGGGTGCTCCCCGGCACCGATGGGGCGTGCCCCCGTGGCGATCTCGAGCGCGGCGACCGGTCCGAGCGCCGCCAGCAGGAGCATCGCGGTGGGGTCCGTGGGCTCCACGAGCCGGGACAACCCGGCCCGGGCCAGGAGCAGCGGGTCGTGGCCGGGGCGCGGGGCGGACGGGGAGGAGTGCATGACGGGGTCTTCCTGTCGCGGACGGGCGGACGCGGCGGCGCTCAGGCCGGTACGAGGGCGCGGAAGTACAGCGCGGTGTCGACGTCGTCGAGGACCGGGACGCCACGGCCCTCGAGGTCGGCCAGCGTCCAGGCGACGCGGAGCACCCGCTGGTGCCCGCGGGCGGTCAGCGAGCCGCGGTCCATGGCCCGCTCCAGCGGAGCGGTGACCGGCCGCGGAGGGCGCAGGGCGCCGTGCAGGAGGCTCCCCCCGAGCTCGGCGTTGGTGCGCAGGCCCAGGCCCCGGAGGCGCTCCGTCTGCGCCGCCCGCGCGCGGGCGACGCGCACGGCGACCTCCGCCGTGCTCTCCCCCTGACCCGCCCCGGCGGCGAGCTCCCCGTAGGTGACCTTCGGTACGGCGATCTGCAGGTCCACCCGGTCCAGCAGCGGACCGCTCAGCTTGCCGAAGTAGCCGCGGCGCACCCGTGGGGTGCAGGTGCAGTCGGCCCCGCGACCCCCGGACTGCCCGCACGGGCAGGGATTCGTCGCGAGCACCAGCTGGAAGCGGGCCGGATAGACGGCCGAGGCCGCGGACCGGTCGATCACGATCCGGCCGTTCTCGAGGGGTTGGCGCAGCGCGTCGATCACGCCGCGGTCGAACTCGGGGGCCTCGTCGAGGAACAGGACGCCGCGGTGGGCCCGGGAGGCGGCGCCCGGCCGCGGGATCCCCGCACCGCCCCCGAACAGCGCTGCCGTCGAGGCGGTGTGGTGCGGCGCCTCGAACGGAGGGCGCCGCATGAGGGCTGTGCACCGCCCGGCGGCCCGGTAGAGGGAGTGGACGGCCGTGACCTCCATCGCGGCGTCGTCCTCGAGATCCGGAAGCAGGCCGGGGAGGCGCTCGGCGAGCATCGTCTTGCCGGATCCGGGCGGGCCGACCATGAGCAGGTGGTGCCCTCCCGCGGCGGCGATCTCCAGGGCCAGGCGGCCGTCCGCCTGGCCGGCGACGTCGGCGAGATCCGGTGCGGCGTGCGGCGCCGGGTCCGTCACGACGCCGTCCGGCCCGGCACCGCCCGCCGCCGCCCCGCCCGGTCCGAATCCCGCGGGTGCCGGTCGGCGCAGACCCGCGGGATCCACCCCTGTGGCGGCGAGCACCTCCGCGAGGCAGCCGAAGGCCTCCACCCGCGCCCCGGGGACCAGTGCCGCCTCATCCGCGTTGGCCGCGGACACGACGATGCGCTCGTGCCCGGCGCGCACGGCCGCCATGACCGCCGGCAGGATGCCGCGCACCGGCCGCAGCGCCCCGTCCAGGCCCAGCTCGGCCAGGAACACGGTCCGCCCGGTGGCGGGCACGTCACCGGCGGCCTGCAGGGCGCTCATCACGATCGCGAGATCGAACAGCGATCCGCGCTTGGGCAAGGTCGCCGGGGTCAGGTTCACGGTGAGCTTGCGCGGGCTCAGGGGCGTCCCGCTGTTGCGCGCCGCCGCCCGCAGCCGTTCCCTGGCCTCGTTGAGCGCCGCGTCCGGCAGACCCACGATGGTGAACGCCGGGAGGGTCTGGCCGATGTCCGCCTCGACCTCCACCATCGACCCGTCCAGCCCGACGAGAGCCACCGCCCAGGTGCGCGCGAAGCCCATCAGCGCACCCCCGAGCCGGGTGCGGACGGATCCCGTGGGCGGCGCCCGGGGACAGGGGACGGATGGCAACGACGACGGTGCATGGGGACCTCCTGGCCCCCATGCTGGGCAACCAAGGCGCCGGGCGGCAGACCGATCCGCCCGGCGGTGGAGAAGACCGCAGGATCAGGCCAGCTCGGCCTCGCTGGGGAGCGCGGGTGGAGGCTCCGACGTCGCGGTGGGCGACGGAGTGGGCGACGGAGTGCCGGCTGAGCCCGAAGGCGTGGACGTCGGCGTGGACGTCGGCGTGGACGTCGGCGTGGATGTCGGCGCGGGCGTCGGCGTGGGCTCCGGGCGCGGAGGCCAGTTCCGGCGCCAGGTGGGGCTCGACGAGGGTGAGGCCGACGCGCCGGCCGTGGGGCCGCCCGACTCCGTGCCCTCGCCGTTGTTCCCTGCGGTGCCGGCCGGGGGCTGCGTGGGCGTGGGTGTGGGAGTCGGAGGGGGTTCCACGATCGGGCCGGTGGTGGGCTGCGGGGTGGGCGCGGGTGCCGGTGCGGGCGGCGGCTCGACGACCGGGGCGCAGACCGCGTTCCAGGCCGCCTCCTGCACGGGCCCGGACGGCTGCGCCGGGTCCGCGCAGTCGGGCGAGTACACGGGCTCCGGGTCGGGGGCCGGTGCGGGCTCGGCGGTGGCCGGCGCGGCCGGCACCTGCGGGGGCTGCGCGGCGGGCCGAGCGGGTTCCGGTGCTGCCGGTGCCGGCACCGGCTCCGCCTCGATCCTCTCCCGCGGCTCCGTGCTCGGCGCTCCCGCCCGGTACTGGCGCTGCTCCGGTCCGTGCCCCACCGGGGCCGGGTCCTGGGAGCGGTCGTTCGGATACGGGGACAGCTCGACGTCGTCGAAGGTCCGAGGGAGGCCCTCGAAGTCGCCGACCATGAGCTCACGGCCGGTGGCACCGACCGGTACGGCCCCGGTGTACCGGGCGATCAGCTCGTTCGTGCGGGCATCGAGCCGGGCGCCCTCCTGCGGTTCCAGGCGTGAGCCGTCGGCGCTCCAGAAGTCGCCCTCCCCGGAGCGGTTGGGGTCCCAGTCGACCAGGACCTCGGCGACCGGCTCGAACGGGAACTGCCCGCCCTCGTGGCTGATCACCTTGAGGTCGTCGATCTGCACGGTGCGGGCACCCTCGGTGTTGTCGATGTGCAGCTCGACGTAGGTCACCGGTTCCACGTCCAGGTCTCGCCGCAGCTGCTCGACCTCGTCGTCCGGGGCCGGCACGGTGGGCAGGTCGAAGGTGATGACCGCGCCCTCGTCGGTGGTGAGGGCGTAGGGGCCCGGGCTGAGCCCGCTGGGCGCGGTGGTCACGGTGCCCGGTTGCGCGAGCGTGTCGGGCTCCGAGGCCTTCAGCACGCCGCACCCGGTGGCGGTCAGCGCGACGGCTGCCGCAAGAGCCGCGGCGCGTCGTGGAGCGGCGAGCGGTCCCGCAGCGACCACAGCACACCTCCGTCGTTCTCCCGGATATCGACGGTTCAACAGTGGCACGTCGCACGAGGCATGTCACGTGGGTCGCTGGCGCGGCGCGTCTCATTGGATCTGCTGCAGGACCTCGATCCCGGGCACCCCGTCGTGTGCGAAAGTAATTGCAACGGCATCGACCCTGATCACCCGGGGATCGCGGTCGTGGGCCCGTGCCCAGGCGGCCGCCAGGCGGTGCAGACGGTCGATCTTCTGCCGCGTAATGGACTCGAGCGGATGCCCGTAACGCAGGCTCGATCGGGTCTTCACCTCGACGACGACCACCCATCCCTCGTGCTCCGCGACGAGGTCGGCCTCCCCCCGCAGGCCGTCCCGCGAGGGCCGTGCGCGCCAGTTGCGCTCCAGCACGTGATACCCCCGCGTCTCGAGGTGGGCGGCCGCCAGCCGTTCGCCGCGCTCGCCCAGTCCCTCGGGCACGGGACACCTCCTCGGTCGGCGGCCGTCCCGGCAGCAGCCGGGCAGGTGCCCCAGCGTGCGCCGGGACGGCCGCCCGCCGCCGGGTCCCGGACGCCGTGTGCAGGGCGGATCAGGATGCCGCGGGGCCCTCCGGCACGGGCCCGGCCGCGCCCGGCACGGAGAAAGGGTCCGCGTGGGCGAGCTCCTCCACGTTGACGTCCTTGAAGCTCATGACGTGCACGTGCTTCACGAACCGGGCGGAGCGGTAGACGTCCCACACCCAGGCGTCCTTGAGCTCCACGTCGAAGTAGAGCCCGTTCTGCGTCTCGACCGGCTCGATCCTGACCGAGTTGGCCAGGTAGAACCGCCGGTCCGTCTCCACCACGAACTGGAAGAGCCCGGCGACGTCCCGGTACTCGCGGTACAGCTGCAGCTCGAGGTCCGTCTCGAAGTTCTCGAGCTCTTCGGCGCTCATGTCGTCCCCTCTCCGATCGTGCCGGGCCCGGCCGTGGGCGGCGCCTGCGTGAGCCGCCAGCTGAGCCGGTGGTGCGGCGTGGTCCCGTGCTCCTGGAGGGCGCGGCGGTGCCGGGCGGCGCCGTAGCCCTTGTTGCCGTCCCAACCGTACTGCGGCCACCCGTCCGAGAGCTCGCCCATGATCCGGTCCCGCTCCACCTTGGCGAGCACGCTGGCCGCGGCGACGGACGCGCACGTCAGGTCCGCCCGGACCCGGGTCACCACGGTCCCGGCCCAGTCGGGCCCGGAAGCGGGATCCGGCCCGGCGGCGCCGGCCGGGAAGGCATCCTGCGGGAGCGAGAGCCAGTCGTGGCCTCCGTCCAGGAGCACGACCTCGGGCGGCGCGCCCCCGTGCTGCGCGGCAGCCGCGATCGCCCGGCGTCCGGCGAGACGCAGCGCGGCCGTCAGGCCGAGTCCGTCGATCTCCTGCGGCGAGGCATGGCCGATGCCGACGGCCGCGCACCACGCGAGGATGCGCGGGACGAGCGCTTCGCGCCGGGCGGGGCTGAGCAGCTTGCTGTCCCGCAGCCCGGCAACGCCGCGCTCCGTGCCGGGACGCAGGACGACCAGTCCGGCGGTGACCGGTCCGGCGAGGGCCCCGCGGCCCACTTCGTCCATCCCGCCCACGAGGCGCCCGTCCGGCTCCTGCAGGGACCGCTCGACCCCGAGACCCGGGGCCCGGCCCCGTGTCGGCGCCGCGCGCCGGGCCCGCCGGGCCCGCCGGGACTCAGGAGCCACCGGTGGACCGGTCGGCGACATCCGCGAAGACCTCGTCCGGGTTCTGCAGCAGCTGGAACCGGTCGAGCGGCCAGGCGATGACGAACGCGGTGCCCACGACGTCGTCGTGGCTGATGAACGCACCGTTGTCCGCGATCTCGGCCAGGTGCACCCGGGCGTCGGCGGACGCGTCCCGGTGGTCGCCCAGCACGAAGTAGTGGTTCTCGGGAACCTCGACCTCGAACTCGAAGTCCGAGGGCGCGGACCCGGGGTGGAGGTAGGCGTCCTGCTCCTCGAGGGGCTCGCCGTTGACCGTGACCTGCCCCGAGGCGTCGCAGCAGACCACGGTGTCGCCCCCGACCCCGATGACGCGCTTGATGAGGTGCTGGTCGGTGCGGTCGGGCAGCACGCCGACGAAGGCCAGGGCGTCGTAGACGGCGTCGGTGGGGCCGCCCCCGCTGTCGGGCTGCGCGGGGAGCCAGCCCTTGGCGTCCTCGAAGACCACGATGTCGCCGCGCTCGAGGGGCCCGAAGGTGGGCTCGAGCACGTTCACGAAGATGCGGTCGTTGAGCTGGAGGGTGTTCTCCATCGACCCGGACGGGATGTAGAACCCCCGCACGAGGAGGGTCTTCACGACGAAGGCGATGAGCACGGCCCAGACCAGCACGAGGAGGATCTCCCGGACCGAGCCCCAGAGCGTGTCGGGACGCTTCTTGCGGGAGCGCCCGGACGCCGAGCGCCGGCCGGCGCGGCGCCCGGACGCCGCGTCCTGCCCGTCCTCGGTGCCGTCGAGGGGGACGGTGGCGCGCTCCGCACCGGCGGTGGGCGCTGCCGGGACGGGAACGGCGGCGTCGCTCGGGACGCCGTGGTTCTCCTGGGGCACGCCGTCGCCGGCGGGCTGGGTCCTGTCAGCCACTGCTCTCGTCCTTCCTGGGCGGACGCCGGTGGGCGTCCGGATCCGGATTCGTGCGGATCCCGTCAGAGCTGCCCGGCCCGGTCCCGGGGCCACAGAACAGCAAGGGGTTCTCCGATGACCTTATCCGCTCGGACCAGTCCCCCACCGGGCGCGCCGAGCAGACTTCGGGAGTCCACCGACACCGACCGGTGGTCACCCATCAGCCAGAGCCGGCCCTCGGGGACCACCGCCGTGAACTCGACCTCGCTGGGGCGGTCGCCGTCGAGGACGTAGTCCTCGGTGATCTCCTCGCCGTCGACCTCGAGACGACCGGAGGGACCGCAGCAGGCGACGGTGTCCCCCGGAATGCCGATGACGCGCTTGAGGTACACGCTGTCCGAGCCGGTGAGCCCGCTCCACCGGCCGAGGCTCTGCAGGACCTGCGCGGGCCACGGGTCCTCGCTGCGCAGCGGGACGAAGCTTCCCCGCCCGTCGAAGACCACGAGGTCGCCCCGTTCGAGGCCGGTCTCGTCGACGAGCTTGCCCACGAGCACCCGGTCCCCCGGTTCGACCGTGGGCTGCATCGAGTCCGACCCGATCCAGTAGACGTCCACCACGAAGGCGCGCAGCAGACCGGTGACCAGCACGGCCACCAGGAGGGCGAGGACGACGGAACGCCAGCCCCGAGCACGGGGCTGGCGTTCTCGCCGAACGGCGTGGGACCCGGTGGTGCGGGTGTCCCGTGCGCGGGTTCCGGTGGGCACCGAAGCGCGCGCAGTCCTACTTGCCGGACTTGCCGGACTTGACGGCCTTGCCGGACTTCGAGGACTTGGCCGTGGTGTTGTCGCGCTTCTCGCGGATGCGAGCAGCCTTGCCGTGGCGGTCGCGCATGTAGTAGAGCTTCGCGCGGCGGACGTCACCGCGGGTGACGACCTCGATCTTGTCGATGACCGGGGAGTGCACCGGGAAGGTGCGCTCCACGCCCACGCCGAAGGAGACCTTGCGGACGGTGAAGGTCTCGTGCACGCCGGCGCCCTGGCGGCCGAGGACGAAGCCCTTGAAGACCTGGACACGGGAGCGGCTGCCCTCGACGATGTTGACGTGCACGTTGAGGGTGTCGCCCGGACGGAAGTCGGGGACGTCGCTGCGCAGCGACTTGGCGTCGAGCTGGTCGAGAATGTTCATGCTGGCTCTCCTGGTGAACGCCGCAGGTCGTTCACGTGGGTCGGCACGGATCCGTGGCGGCGGGTCGGTGCCCGTTCCGGGTGCGGAATCCGCAAGACGTGGTGACAGGTGCCCCGTGCGGGGTTCCCGGGTGTCCGGCTGTTGGTCGCTCATCCCCCTGCGGCAGGGGCGTGCCCAGCAGACACACAGCTGAACATTATGCCACAGGTTGCCCGCGGGCGCCGTCCCCGGCGCGCACCACGCGTGCGCCCGAGACGACCCAGCCCACCTCGGCCAGGACGGCGCGGTCCGCACGGTCCAGGCCCGCCGGGTCGAGGGACGAGACGAGGTCGGGGCGGCGGGCCGCGGTGCGCTGCAGCTGCCGGTCCCGCCGCCACCGCGCGATCCGGCCGTGGTGGCCCGAGAGCAGGACCTCGGGGACCGGCCGGTCCCGCCACAGCGCGGGTTTGGTGTAGACGGGGTACTCCAGCAGACCGTCCGCGTGGGACTCCTCCACGAGGGACTCGGGATTGCCGACCACGCCGGGCACGAGCCGCCCGATGGCCTCGACCATGGCCAGCACGGCGACCTCCCCGCCGTTGAGGACGTAGTCGCCGAGGCTCATGGGCCGGACCTCGAAGTGCTCCCGGGACCAGTCGACGACGCGCTCGTCGATGCCCTCGTAGCGCCCGCACGCGAAGACGAGATGCTCCCGCAGGGCCAGGTCGCGGGCGGTGGCCTGGGTGAAGACCTCACCGGCCGGGGAGGGCACGACCAGCACCGGCCGCTCCCCCGCGGTCCCGGGACCAGCAGCCGGCGCGGGCGCGGGACCGCCTTCGAGAACGGCCCCGAGCGCCGCGGCCCACGGCTCCGGCTTCATGACCATGCCGGCCCCGCCGCCGTAGGGGGTGTCGTCCACGGTGCGGTGCCGGTCCGTCGTGAACTCGCGCAGGTCCGACACGGTCAGGTCGAGGAGGCCCTGCTGCCGGGCCTTGCCGATGAGCGAGAGGTCCAGGGCCGAGAGGTACTCGGGGAAGATGCTGACGACGTCGATGCGCATCAGCGCCCGTCCTCCGGCGCCCCGTCCTCCGGGTCCCCACCATCGGGCTCCCTGTCGTCGAGGCCGAGCTCGAGCAGCCCCGGCGGCGGGGTCACCACGACGAAACCCCCTTCGGGGTCGACAACCGGCACGATCTCCTCGACGAAGGGCAGGACGGCCTTGCGCCGGCCCTCGTCGAGCTCGATCTCCAGCAGGTCCTGGACCGGCAGGGTGCGCAGACCGGTGACCACGCCGATCCGCGGCCCCGAGCCGTCCTCGGCGCCGGTGCGCACCTCGAGGCCGACCAGCTCGTGCTCGTACCACTCGTCGCCCTCGGGGTCCTCCTCCAGCGCCTCGGCGTAGAGGCGGGTGCCGCGCAGGGTCTCCGCGCCGTTGCGGTCGGGGACCTCCTCGAGGGCCACCACGAGCACGGCCTTGTTCCAGCGCGCCCCGCGCACGGTGACCACGCCCTCGGGGGCGAGGGGGACGGACGGCTCGAGCAGCAGCCGGGCGCCGGGGGCGAAGCGCTCCTCCGGGGCGTCGGTGAACAGCTGGACGGTGACCTCGCCCCGGATGCCGTGGGGCTTGCCGACGCGGGCGACCTGGACCTTCATGGATCTCCTGGGGGTCGGCGGCCGGGTGGCCGCGGGGACGGGGTGCGGTGGCAGGGAGGCGGAAAGCCGACGGTCCCCGCATCCGGTGCGGATGCGGGGACCGTGCGGGCGGCGGAGCCGGACGCCGGGGCGACCGGTGCGCGCCTCAGCGGGCGCGGTCGGTGTCGACGACGTCGATCCGGACCGGGCCGTCCTCGGCGAGCGCGCCCACGACGGTGCGCAGCGCCTTGGCCGTGCGGCCCTGGCGGCCGATGACCCGCCCGAGGTCGTCGGGGTGCACCCGGACCTCGAGGGTCTCCGACCGGCGCCCGCTCCTGACACGGACGTCGACGTCATCGGGGCTGTCCACGATCCCGCGGACCAGGTGCTCCAACGCGTCGGCGAGCATGACTACTCGGCCTTCTCGGCGTCAGCCGCGGGGGCGTCGTCGGAGTCGGCACCGGCGGCGGGCTCGGCGGCCTTCTCGCCCTTGGGGGTGATCGCCTCGGGGACGATCACGGAACCCTTGTCGGGGGCGACGAACTCGCCCTTGGGCTCGGGCCGCCGGAGGGTGCCCTCGGCGCCCTCCTCGCCCTGGAACCGCTGCCAGTCGCCGGTCACCTTCAGGATGGCGGCGACGGCCTCGGACGGCTGGGCGCCGACGCCGAGCCAGTACTGGGCCCGGTCCGAGACGACCTCGATGTAGGAGGGGTGCTCGGTGGGGTGGTACTTGCCGATCTCCTCGATGACGCGGCCGTCGCGCTTCTTGCGGGAGTCGACGACGACGACGCGGTAACGGGGATCGCGCATCTTGCCCATGCGCTTGAGACGGATCTTAACAGCCACTGGTGTGGACTCTCCTGGTTCTGGGATGAGGTGAACGCCCTGGTCTCGCTCCCGTGGGGCGGGCCGGTCACAGGGGTTCTGTGGACACGAGAAACGTGCGGCGAGAGGGACCGCACGCATCGAGTACCCGTCCAGTATGCCAGACGTCGTCAAGTCCGTACGGCGCACGGCCCGTTCACTGCTCGAGGCGCGCCGCCTCCCGCCACGTGAGGGAGCGTCCGCCCTGGAACACGGCGCGCTGGTAGATCCGCTCCCCGAGGCGCAGCAGCACCCAGGCAGCGGCGAGGGCGACCGCGAGGGACAGCACGGGCTGCCACCAGGCCACGCCCCCGTCCAGCATCCGGATGGGCATGGCCACCGAGGAGACGACCGGCACGAAGGACGCGGCCGTGAGCCACGCTCCCTCGGCGTAGAGGCCCACGAAGAGGGCTCCGATGAGCACGGTCATGATCGGCCCGGTGTTCGTCTGGAGGTCCTCGGAGCGGGAGGCCAGGGAGCCGAGGACCGCCCAGACGGAGGCCTGGGCGGCGAAGCCCGCCACGAAGAAGGCCACGAACCAGCCGGAGGCGGCGAGGATCCAGCCGACGTCCGCGGCGGCGCCCGTGACGTTGACGCCGACGAGGCCGACCGCCGCGTAGAGCCCGATCTGCGCGAACGCGAGCAGGGAGTTGCCGAGCACCTTGCCGTAGAGCAGCTGCCGGACCGGGACTGCGGTGGCCAGGATCTCCACGACACGGTTCTGCTTCTCCTCGAGCACGGAGTTGGCGATGGCCATGCCGAAGAGGATGGCGGCCAGGTAGAACAGGAACGCGAAGACGAAGCCCACGACGAGCCGCGCGGGGCCGCGGTCCGGCCCGCCGGACAGCAGCTCGGTGCGCACCTCGGCGCCCGCCGTGAGCTCCTCGGCGGTCGTCCCTGCGGCCCGAGCGTTGGCCTCCAGGGTCTCCTCGGCCACCGCCTGCTCGAGGACCCGGGCGAGCCCGGGATCGACGTCGTCCTGGCCGACCACCGTCCATCCGTCGAGGCCCCGCAGCAGCGCGGCGTCGGCGGTCTCGTCGGTCACCGCCCGGCGGGCCGCGTCCGGTGAGCCGGCGGAGTGCACGGTGAGGGTGTCGTCGCCGCTCTCGGCCAGCGCCTGTGCTGCCCGCGCCGCGACGGGCGCGGCCTCGGGCGCCGCGGTCGCCAGGACGTATTCGGCGGCCCGGCCGCCGAACAGGGCCGAGGCGGCGATCGAGGCGGCCACGAGGAGCACCGTGACCACCGTGGAGAGCAGGAAGGACCGGTCGTGCAGCTTGACGGAGATCTCGCGGGCCGTGACGATCCACCAGGGACGGGCGGCGGGCGGTCGGGTGCTCATCGGGTGGCCTCGCGGTAGACGTCGGACAGGGCGGGGACGATCTCGGCGAACTCGAGGAGCCCGCGGGGCACGGCGGCCTCGAGCACGCGGCGGCGGGCGTCGTCGTCGTCGAGCTCGAGCACCGCGGCCGGTCCGTCGACGTCGACGACGCGCACGCCCTGCAGGTCCCGCACCCAGCCGGCGTCCTGCTCGCAGCGCAGCCGGTGCCGCCGGGGGCCGGTGCGGCGCAGGTCCTCGGCCGTGCCGGCGGCCAGGACCCGTCCGCCGGAGAGGACGACCAGGGAGTCGCAGAGCCGGTCGACGAGGTCGAGCTGGTGGCTCGAGAAGAGCACGGGCACGCCCTGGGCCATGTGCTCGCGCAGCAGCTCGACCATGGAGTCCACCGCCACGGGGTCGAGGCCGGAGAACGGCTCGTCCAGCACGAGGGCGGCGGGTCCGTGCAGGAGCGCGGCGGCGACCTGCACGCGCTGCTGGTTGCCGAGGGAGAGGGACTCCAGCTTGTCCCTCCCGCGGTCGGCCAGGCCGAAGCGCTCCAGCAGCCGCCCGGCCTCGGCAAGGGCGTCACGGCGGTCCATGCCGTGGAGCCGGCCGAGGTAGCCGAGCTGGTCGAGCACCGGCTGCTTGGGGTAGAGCCCCCGTTCCTCGGGCATGTACCCGAAGCCGGCGCGGTCCGCCGCGGTGGCGGGGCGGCCGTCCCACAGGACCTCCCCGGAGGAGACCCGCAGCACGCCCATGAGCATCCGCATGGTCGTGGTCTTGCCCGCGCCGTTGGCGCCGACGAAACCGGTCATCCGGCCGGGCTCGACCCGGAAGGAGACGTCCTCGACCACGGTCCGGCCGCCGAAGGACCGGCTCAATCCCCGCGCCTCCAGGACGTGCCCCTCCGGGCGGCTCCGGAAGCGGGTGGTGGTCGCCGCTGGGGTGGTGCTGGTGCTCATGGGCCCGGGGTCCTCTCGGGGTGCGACCTCCCGGTGGGTGCCGGGCGGCTCGCTTCCCAGCCTATGGACGCGGGGGCCCCGGGGAATCCCCACCCGGGCGGAGTGCGGGCGCCGAGCGCCCCGGGCTCAGGCCGGCGGCCTCCGCCCCGGGGCGGAGCCGGCTCAGCCGACCAGGCCCGCCCGGTGGGCGAAGACGACGGCCTGCACCCGGTCCCGGGAGCCCGTCTTCGCAAGGATGTTCGACACGTGGGTCTTGACGGTGGCGGGCCCGAGGAACAGCCGCTGGGCGATCTCCGCGTTGGACAGCCCGTCCGAGACCAGCAGCAGCACCTCGTGCTCCCGCTCGGTGAGGGAGTCGAGGATCCGGCGCCGCGCGGGATCGGCCGGCGCCGGATGGACCGGCGCGGGATCGGCGGCCGCGGGGGCGGCCTCGGGGACTGGGGGCGGGCCGTCCGCGGTCAGGGCCCTGATGACGCGCAGCGTGGCCTCGGGGGCGAGCAGCGCGTGGCCGCCGGCCACGGCGCGCACGGCCTCCACGAGGTCGTCCGGGTCGGCGTTCTTCAGCAGGAATCCGCTGGCCCCGGCCGCGAGCGCGTCGAAGAGGTAGTCCTCGCGGTCGAACGTGGTGACGATCACGACCTTCGCGCACCCGGTCCCCACGATCCGGCGGGTGGCCTCGATGCCGTCCATGACGGGCATCTGCACGTCGAGCAGGGCCACGTCCACCACGCCGTCGCGGGCGGCGGCGACGGCCTCCGCGCCGTCGGATGCCTGGGCGACGACTTCGATGTCGTCCTCCACGGACAGGACCATGGCGAAGCCGGAGCGCACCAGGGCGTGGTCGTCGGCGAGCAGGACGCGGATCATGCCTCCGATCCTCGCAGAACCCCGTCCGGGGCGTCTTCCCCGGTGCCTCCGGGGGGCAGGGGGCACCGGGCGCGGACCCGCCAGCCCGGCCGGCCCGAGCGCGGCCCGATCTCCGCCTCCCCGCCGTGCAGGCGGACGCGCTCGCGCAGTCCCCGGAGGCCGAACCCGGTGCCGGCGGTGCCGCGGCGGGGCGAGCCGTCGTCGAGCACCTCGAGCTCGAACCACGGCCCCTCCGGGCCGCGGCCGGTGCGCAGGGTGACGGACGCCGTGGTGGCCGTGGAGTGGCGGATGACGTTGGACAGGGACTCCTGGGCGCACCGGAAGGCGGACAGGCCGAGCGCCGGGGGGATCCTGTCCAGGTCACCCGGGACGTCCTCGACCGTGCGGACGTCCACCGCCAGCCCGTTGTCGGCGTGCCGGCGGGCGAGGGCGGCGATGTCGGCGAGGCCGGGGTCCGGCCGGCGCGCGGCGGCGGTGCCCCCGCTGGGCCCCTGGGCGCCTTCCTCGCCCTCGGCGCGCAGCACGCCGAGGAGCTGGCGCATCTCCCCCACCGCGGTCCGGCTGGACGCCTCGATGGTCCGCAGCGCGGTGGCGGCGGCGGCGGGGTCACGGTCCAGGACCTTGCGCGCGGCCCCGGCCTGGATCCCGATCACGGACACGTGGTGGGCGACGACGTCGTGCAGCTCCCGGGCGATGCGCAGCCGCTCGTCGACGACGGCGCGGCGGGCGATCTCCGCGGACTGCTCACGGATCCGCTGCGCCTGGGCCGCGAGGCGGTGCTGCTGGAGCGCGGCCCGCCAGGACGCGCGCCCGGTCAGGACCGCCCCGCCGAAGTACACGGCGTTCACGAGCAGGGTGAATACCGCGTAGGAGGGCAGCTGGGGCAGCGGCCCGTCGACCTCGCCCAGACCGGTGAGGAATTCCGCGTAGGCGTTGGTGATGGTGAAGGCGCCGAGCAGCCACAGGCCCATCGTCCCCACGACCACCGACATCGCCACCCACAGGGCCTGGCGGTCGCGCGACCAGGCGACGGCGGCGTAGAGGGCCGCGAAATAGGCGCCCTGGAAGGGCAGCGTCATGGCGGCCGTGGGGCTCGCGTAGGTCAGGCCCAGGAACAGCGCGGAGGACGCGACCACGACCGGCAGCGGGAAGCGCCGGCGCAGGGCCAGTGGCACCACGATGAGCACGGTGCTGAGGTAGAAGCGCCAGGGCTCGTCCCCCTCCGCCAGCCCCGCGTAGCTGTGTACCAGCACGGAGGCCAGGAGCGCGACCAGCAGGAAGCCCAGGGCGGCCAGCACGTCGTTGCGCCGCTGGGCCGCCGTGGGCGCGGGCCGGGACCAGAACGGGTCCTCGGGGTCGTTCAGCCAGGCGGAGACGCGCGCCGCCAGCGGAGCCCGCGGCGCCGCGCCCGCTCCCACGTGCGGGTCGGTGTCCGCTCCCACGTGCGGGTCGGTGTCCGCTCCCACGTGCGGGTCGGTGTCCGCTCCCACGTGCGGGTCGGTGTCCGCTCCCACGTGCGGGTCGGTGTCCGCTCCCACGTGCGGGTCGGTGTCCGCTCCCACGTGCGGGTCGGTGTCCGCTCCCATGTGCGGGTCGGTGTCCGGCCCGGCGTGCGGGACGGTGTCCGGGTCAGTGGTCGGTCGGGTGTGCACGCCCCCACGGTAGCCCGCGGCGACGGCGCGGGACCTCCGCCCCGCGGGGGATCCTGCGGGGCGCTCAGCCGCGGTGCAGGCCGAAGAAGCGGCGCAGCCGCGCTCGCGAGCCCGGGACGGGGGACGTCTCCGGGAGCTGGGCGGTGGGCCCGGCGGCCGGCGCCCGCTCCTCGCTCCGCCGGCGGCGCGCGCCGCGCAGGGCCGCGTAGTAGGCGCTCTCCGCGGCGGCGTCCGCGAGCAGCGCCGCGGAGAGGGTGCCTAGCACGCGCGCCCCGGCCCCGCCGCGCCGGGCCGCCCCGGCGAGCCCCACCCCGAGGGCGGTCTCGGTGCCCGCGACGGCCAGGAGCAGCTCCGGCCGGCGGACGAGGGCCCGCTGGTACCGGGCGAACAGCCCGTCACCGGTGGGCGCGATGGTCATCCCCCGCAGGAGGGCGGGGCCCACGCCCGTGGGCTCGTAGTGCTCGGCGTCCTCCGTCCCCGTGAGTTCCCGGTGGCCCTCGACGACCTTGGCGGCGAGCACGGGCAGGCCCAGGAGCTGCAGGACGGACTCCAGGACCAGGTCGGTGGACTCCCCCAGCACGTAGTTGCGGAGCCGGTTGGTCTCGGCCGGGTCGAGGTCGAAGACGGAGGCCACGGACTCGATCTGCAGGTCCGAGGTGCTGCCCGAGCACAGCCGGACGAGGTCGCGCTCGAACCGGGCGGCCGGCGTCTCCTCGGCCTCGCCGGACAGGCCGCCCGCGGGGAGCCAGTCGGGGCCCCACTCGAGGGCGCACACGGCGTCGGCCGCCTCCAGATCGGTGACGGCCGCGGGGTCCTCCCCGGCGAGCAGGACCTCGAAGGAACGGGTGGCCCCGTCCGAGGACAGCGCCACGGCGGTCTCGGCGAGACCGGTGCGCACGGCCCAGAAGTCGACCTCGGCGTCGAAGGCCACCACGGACCAGCCGTGCCGGGACACGGCGGTGAACCCGGTGCCCGACAGGGCGGCCAGCACGGGCAGCTCGGGGGCGTCCAGGCGCACGAGCAGCACCCGGCGCAGCCCGGGGTGCTCGGGCTGGAGCTGCTGGCCGGTCATCTGCACGAGGGTCGCGGAGAGCTCGTCGAGGGTGCACCCGGGCTGCACGGAGCCGTCCTCGGCGGCCTGCGCGAGCCGGCCCTCGGCGTCGGCGAGGAACATCAGCTGCGTGGCGGCGGGGCCCTCGGCGTAGGCGCTGATCAGGCGGTGGTGGGCGACGACCTCGCGCATCCCCTCGCAGGTGGGGCGCAGCCCGGTGCCGTCGGACGCGGTGGCCTCCGTCGCGCACAGCACCGTGGCGGGGACCAGGTCCCACGCGGAGGTGGGGGATGCGATGTCGTCGGCGGGGAGTGAGGTCATGGCGTCCATGCTACGCCGTCGCCGCGGCCGCCCCGAGGGTGCGGGGAGGGTTCCCGGTCGCGCCGATCCGCTCAGCGGGGCCCGTCGACGAGCTCGGCCGTGCTGCCGTCCTCGAGGGCGGCCAGGCCCGCCCGCAGGCGGCGGGCCAGCGCGGGACGCAGGTACCGGTCCAGCTCCTCGGAAGCCGTCCAGCGGTGGCTGAGCAGCTCCGCCTCCTGGATCGTGATGGGCGTGTCGGCACCGATGACGCCGCCGTCGTAGACGAAGGAGACCGAGTCCCCCCACAGGCCCATGGCCACGCCGTGGTGGACGACGAGGAGCCGGCCCTCGGGCAGGTGCAGGCCGACCTCCTCGACGACCTCGCGGAAGCACCCGGTGCGGGGGTCCTCCCCCGCCTCGACGGTGCCTCCGGGCACCGTCCAGTCGGACTTGTAGTTGGGCTCCACGAGCAGCACGCGGCCGTCGGGGTCGCGGATGAGGGCCTCCGCGGCGAGGCGGCGGGTGGGCAGCGAGTCGACGAACCGCTTCAGCTCGGTCTCGGACAGGTAGGAGCTCACGAGGCGATCACTGTCCCAGGAACTTCTCGAAGCCCTTGGGCAGGTTCAGGTCGGCGGGGTCCGGCTGGCCCGGGGCGGCGCCGAACGCCGACCCGGCCGGCGCCTTCTGCTTCCGCTGCTGCTCGAGGGCCGCGTTCTCCTGCGCCCGCTTGGCGGGGTTGCCGGAGCGGGACCCGCCCTTCTTCGCGGAGCCCTTGCCCTTGCCCTTTTTGGGGCCCCCGCCCGCGCCGGGCATGCCGGGGATGCCGGCGGGCATGCCGGGCACGCCCTTGCCCTGGGCGAGACGCTTCATCATCTTCTGCGCCTGGGCGAAGCGCTCCATGAGCTGGTTCACCTCGGAGACGGTGACGCCCGAGCCCTTGGCGATGCGGGCGCGGCGGGAGCCGTTGATGATCTTGGGCGCCACCCGCTCGTGCGGGGTCATGGAGCGGACGATGGCCTCGACGCGGTCGATCTCGCGCTCGTCGAAGTTCTCGAGCTGCTCGCGCATGCCGGCGGCTCCCGGCATCATCATGAGCATCTTCTTCATCGACCCCATCTTGCGCAGCTGCTGCATCTGGGCGAGGAAGTCCTCGAAGGTGAAGTCCTCCTGGTCGGTGAACTTCCGGGCCATCTTCTCGGCCTCGTCGCGGTCCCACTGCTTCTCGGCCTGCTCGATCAGCGTGAGGACGTCGCCCATGTCGAGGATGCGGGACGCCATGCGGTCCGGGTGGAACTGCTCGAAGTCGTCGACGTTCTCCCCGGTGGAGGCGAACATGATGGGCTTGCCCGTCACGGAGGCCACGGACAGCGCGGCGCCGCCGCGGGCGTCGCCGTCGAGCTTGGACAGGACCACGCCCGTGAAGTCGACGCCCTCGTTGAAGGCCTGGGCCGTGTTCACGGCGTCCTGGCCGATCATCGCGTCGATGACGAAGAGGACCTCGTCGGGCTGGACCGCGTCGCGGATGTCGCGGGCCTGCCCCATGAGGGCCTCGTCGATGCCGAGACGGCCGGCGGTGTCCACGATGACCACGTCGTGCAGCCGCGCGCGGGCCTGGGCCACGCCGTCCCGGGCGACCTGAACGGGGTCGCCCGTGGGGTCGTCGGACTCCGAGGTGGTGCCCGGGTGCGGGGCGAAGACCGGCACCCCGGCACGCTCGCCCACGACCTTGAGCTGGGTGACCGCGTTGGGCCGCTGGAGGTCGGAGGCCACGAGCAGGGGGCGGTGCCCCTGGCCCTTGAGCCACTTGCCGAGCTTGCCGGCCAGGGTGGTCTTGCCGGCGCCCTGGAGGCCCGCGAGCATGATGATCGTGGGGCCGGTCTTGGCCATCCGGATCCGGCGGGTCTGGCCGCCGAGGATGTTCTGCAGCTCCTCGTTGACGATCTTCACGACCTGCTGGCCGGGGTTCAGCGCCTCGGAGACCTCGAGCCCGAGGGCGCGCTCCTTGACGGCGGCGGTGAACTCCCGCACGACCGGCACGGCGACGTCGGCGTCGAGCAGCGCGCGGCGGATCTCCCGCACGGTGGCGTCGACGTCCGCCTCGGTCAGGCGTCCCTTGCCCTTGAGGTTCTTGAAGGTGGCGGTCAACCGGTCGGACAGTGAATTGAACACGGGTCGAAAGCTGCTTTCGTCGAGGGAGGCGGCCGGTGCGCCGCGGTCTGCGCCGCGGGCCACGGCCCGGCCCGGTGTGGCGGGTCAGTGTCCAAGGTTAGCAACTCCGGGCGGTGCGGGGCCCGCCCCCGCCGCCGCACGGGGACGACGGCGGCCGGTCCCCTCCACCGGGAGGGGACCGGCCGCCGGGACCGGTGGGCTCAGAGCGCCGTCTCGTCGCGCTCTCCCGTGCGCACGCGCACGGCCTGGTGCACGTCGGTGACCCACACCTTGCCGTCACCGGCGCGGCCGGTGTTCGCGGAGGAGACGATGACGTCCACGATGTCCGTGGCCTGGTGGTTGTCCACGAGGATCTCGACCCGGACCTTCTCGAGCAGGTCCACCGTGTACTCCGCGCCGCGGTAGACCTCGGTGTGCCCGCGCTGCTGCCCGTAGCCGTGCACATTCTGGACCGTCATGCCCTGGACGCCGTAGGACTCGAGGGCGGACTTGATGTCCTTGAACTTCTCGGGGCGCACGATCGCGGTGACGAGTTTCATGGGAGGGATGCCTTTCGTGAGGGAGGGATGCGTCGGAGGTCGCCGCACGGCTCAGTGGTGCACCGGCTCGGAGCGGCCGGGCTCGAAGGACGTGGCGCCCTCTCCCGCGGCGTGCCGGCCCGGGCTGAAGGAGCCCGTGGCGTCGCCGGCCAGTGCGTAGCCGGACTCGGCGTGCTGGGTGATGTCGATGCCGTCGATCTCGTCCCGCTCCGGGATCCGGAAGCCGATGGTCTTGTCGATCACGATGGCGATGACGAAGGTGAGCACGGCGCAGTACAGGACCGAGACGAGCACCGCGACCACCTGCGTGAGCAGCAGGCCGAAGCCTCCGCCGTAGAACAGGCCCGCGGTGCCCTCGGAGGGCAGCGCCACGAAGCCCAGGGCCACGGTGCCGACGACGCCGGAGACCAGGTGCACGCCGATGACGTCCAGGGAGTCGTCCATGCGCATCCGGTACTTGAGGCCCACGGCGAGCGCGGAGCAGATGCCGGCCACGAAGCCGATCACGATCGCCCAGACCGGGGAGACGTTGGCGCAGGCCGGGGTGATGGCCACGAGCCCGGCCACGGCGCCGGAGGCGGCGCCCAGGGACGTGGCGTGCTTGTCGCGGATGCGCTCGGTGAGCAGCCAGCCCAGCATGGCCGCGGAGGGGGCCACGAGGGTGTTGATCCAGATGAGCCCGGCCTGCTCGGCGGTGCCCGCGGCGCCGGCGTTGAAGCCGAACCAGCCGAACCACAGGATCGCGGCGCCGAGCATCACGAGCGGCAGGTTGTGGGGGCGCTGGCTCGGGTCCTTGCCGAAGCCCTGGCGGGCGCCCACGATCAGGATGAGGATCAGCGCGGCCACTCCGGCGTTGATGTGCACCACGAGGCCGCCGGCGAAGTCGATGGCCTCGCCGATCGCGGAGCCCACGGCGCCGTCCTCGGTGAGCAGCCCGCCGCCCCAGACCATGTAGGCCAGGGGGGCGTAGACGAGCGTGGCCCAGAGGGGCACGAACACGGCCCAGGCGCCGAAACGGGCGCGGTCGGCGATCGCCCCGGAGATCAGGGCGACGGTGATGATGGCGAAGGTCCCGCCGTAGGCGGCGCCGAGGAGGTCCTCGGTGCCCATGATGTCGGCCAGGGCGAAGGACGGCACGGGGCTGCCCGTGAGCCCGCCGAGCAGCGGGTCCCCGCCGCTCATGGAGTAGCCCCACAGGACCCACACCACGGAGACGAACGCGATGGAGATGAAGCTCATCATCATCATGTTCAGGACGCCCTTGGCGCGGGTCATCCCTCCGTAGAACAGGGCCAGGCCGGGGGTCATGAAGAAGACCATGGCGGCCGCGACGATCGTCCACACGTGTCCAGCGGTGATTTCCACGATGTGCACCTCTCTCTCAGGTTGTCAGGTCACCGGTGCCACTGGCCCGTTCCCCGTGGGGTCGTCCGGTGCTCACCGTTTCCCTATCGAGTGTCCGAGAGAGATGTTTCGCCCGCGGCCGCACGAGGTTGCCGGGATGTTTCACGCCCGCCGCACGGGTTACACGTGTGTGAACTGCGGCGGGCGTGTGGGGCGATGGGGGGACGGATCAGTCGAGCAGGGCGTCCACGAAGCTCTCGGGCTCGAAGGGCGCGAGGTCGTCCGGTCCCTCGCCGAGGCCGATGAGCTTGACCGGCACCCCGAGGCTCTTCTGGATGGCGACCACGATGCCGCCCTTGGCGGTGCCGTCCAGCTTGGTGAGGACGATGCCGGTGACGTCGACGACCTCGGCGAAGACCCGCGCCTGGGTCAGGCCGTTCTGCCCGGTGGTGGCGTCGATGACGAGCAGCACCTCGTCGACCGTGGCCGCCTTCTCCACGACCCGCTTGATCTTCCCGAGCTGGTCCATCAGGCCCGCCTTGTTCTGGAGCCGGCCGGCGGTGTCGATCATCACGACGTCCACCTCGTGCTCGATGCCGGCGGTCACGGCGTCGTAGGCCACCGAGGCGGGGTCGGCGCCCTCGACCTGCGAGCGCACGGTGGGCACGCCCACGCGGGCGCCCCAGGTGGAGAGCTGGTCGGCGGCCGCGGCGCGGAAGGTGTCCGCGGCGCCGAGCACCACGTCCTTCTCCTCGGCGACGAGCACGCGGGCGAGCTTGCCCACGGTGGTGGTCTTGCCGACCCCGTTGACGCCCACCACGAGGACGACGGCGGGGATCGGCCCCTTGCGCCCCACGGCCAGGGACCGGTCCATCGACGGGTCGACCAGCGCGACGAGCTCCTCCCGGAGCATGGCCTTCACGTGGGCGGGGTCGTTGGTGCCCTCGACCTTGACCCGGCGCTGGAGGGCCTCGACGAGGTCCATGGACGAGTCCGTGCCGAGATCGGCGAGCAGCAGCGTCTCCTCGATCTCGTCCCACACGTCCTGGTCGATGCGGTCGCGCGAGAGCAGGGCCAGCAGGCCCTTGCCGAAGACGTTGTTGGACTTGGACAGCCGCCCGCGCAGCCGCGCCATCCGGGACGCGGCCGACTCCGGGCGGTCGAGGGCCGGCCGGGCGTCAGCGGGCGGGGCCGGGGCGGTGCCGGGCTCCAGGTCCCCGGGGGCCGCGACGGGACCGCCCTCGAGGTCGTCCGGGTCCCGCGTGGAGGGGTAGCCGCCGCGGGGCGCCTTGGGCCCCCGCAGCAGGACCAGCCCGAGCAGACCGAGGACCACGACGGCGATGAGCACGTAAGCGAGAACGGGTATCGAATCCACGTCGCCCAGCTTCTCACACCGCCCGGATCCCGGCCCGGTGGCCGCGGGACCGGGCTGCCGCCCGGCGTCCTAGACTCGACGGGTGCCCGTTCAGTCCGCCGCCGCGCCCGAGCGCGAGCGCGTTCCCCAGCAGATCACGGTGCTCATCGCCGCCGCCTTCGTCATCGCGATCGGCTACGGCATCGTGGCCCCGGTGCTCCCCCAGTTCGCCACGACCTTCGGGGTCGGTGTGGCCGCCGCCTCGGCCGTGATCAGCGTCTTCGCCGTGGCCCGCCTCCTGTTCGCCCCGGCGGGCGGGCGGATCCTGAACCGGATCGGCGAGCGCCCGACCTATGTGACCGGCGTGCTCATCGTCGCCCTGTCCTCGGCGGCGACCGCGTTCGCCCAGACCTACTGGCAGCTGCTGCTGTTCCGGGGACTCGGCGGGATCGGCTCGGTGATGTTCACGATCTCGGCGATGGGGCTGATCGTGCGGCTGGCCCCGCCGCGGATGCGCGGGCGGGTCTCGGGCTACTACTCCTCCGCGTTCCTGGTGGGCGGGGTGCTCGGCCCCGTGGTCGGCGGCCTGCTCGCCGGCTTCGGCATGCAGGCGCCGTTCCTGATCTACGCGGTGTCGCTGCTGGTGGCCGTGGCGGTGGTGCACTTCCGGCTCAAGGACGAGGTGCTCGGCGCGGGCAAGGACCGCCGGAACCAGCCGGTGATGACCGTGGCCGAGGCGCGCCGGGTGGGGGCCTACCGCTCCGCCCTGGTCTCCAGCTTCGCCCACGGGTGGACCGCCCACGGGATCCGGGTGGCCCTCGTGCCGCTGTTCGCGGTCGCCGTGCTCGGGGCCGGTCCGGCCGTGGCCGGACTGGCTCTGGCGGTGTACGCCGCGGGCAACGCGATGACCCTGCCCGTCATGGGCCGGCTCACGGACCGGTTCGGGCGCAAGCCCCTCGTGCTCAGCGGTCTGGTGCTCAACGGCGTCGCGACCATGGGGCTGGGCTTCGTCCAGGACGTCCCGTGGTTCGTGGTCCTCTCGCTCGTGGCCGGCATGGGCTCCGGGACTCTGAACCCGGGCCAGCAGGCGACCGTGGCCGACGTCATCGGACCGGACCGGGCCGGTGGGCCGGTGCTCGCCCGGTTCCAGATGAGCGCCGACGCCGGGCAGATCCTCGGTCCCGTGGTGGCCGGTGCGCTCGCCGACGCCGCGGGCTTCGGCTGGGCCTTCGGGGTCTCCGGGGCGATCATGCTGCTGGCCGCCGGGGCCTGGCTGCCGGTCAGGGACACGATGGAGCGGTCCGGCACGCCGCCCGTGGGCGGCGCCGGGCAGTAGCACCCAGGAGTCCGGAGCGCCGCCGCGGGCCGGAGCACGGGTCTGTCCGGTGGATCCGCGCCCCGCCGGGCTCAGCGCAGCTCGGCGAGGCGCTGCCCGATGACGGTGGTCACGCCGTCCCCGCGCATCGCCACCCCGTAGAGGGCGTCGGCGATCTCCATGGTCCGCTTCTGGTGGGTGATGATGATCAGCTGCGAGGTCTCCTGGAGCTGGCGGAAGATGCTCAGCAGCCGCCCGAGGTTGCGGTCGTCGAGGGCCGCCTCGACCTCGTCCATGACGTAGAAGGGCGAGGGACGGGCCTTGAAGATCGCCACGAGCAGCGCGATCGCCGTCAGCGACCGCTCCCCGCCGGAGAGCAGGGACAGCCGCTTGATCTTCTTGCCGGCCGGGCGCGCCTCGACGTCGATCCCGGTGGTGAGCATGTCCGTGGGGTCGGTGAGGCGCAGTCGGCCCTCCCCGCCCGGGAACAGTGTGGCGAAGACGCCCTCGAACTGCCGGGCGGTGTCGGCGTAGGCCTCCGCGAAGACCCGCTCCACGTGCTCGTCGACGTCGCGGATGATGCTGCGCAGGTCCTGCCGGGAGCGCTTGAGGTCCTCGAGCTGCTCGGCCAGGAAACGGTGGCGCTCCTCGAGGGCCGCGAACTCCTCCAGCGCCAGCGGGTTCACCCGCCCCAGGGAGGCGAGCTCCTTCTCGGCCCGGCGCAGCCGTGCCTCCTGCTCGGCGCGCACGTAGGGGGCGCCCGCCGCGGCCTCGGCCGGGGCGCCGGACACCGCGCCGAACAGGGCGTCCTGGCCGTCGTCGGCCGCCGGCGGTGCGGTGTCCGTGCGCTCGGCGTCCTGCGGCGCCCCGGAGCCGGGGCCGGGGATCGACAGGTGCGGCCCGTAGTGCTCCACGAGCGAGTCCGGGGTGAGTCCGAGCTCCTCGAGGGAACGCTCCTCCAGGGACTGGATCCGGGCGCGCTGCTGGGTGCGGGCCAGCTCGTCCCGGTGCACGGAGTCGGTGAGCTCCGCGAGCCGTGCGGCCAGCCGGTCGTTCGCGGCGCGAAGGTCCGTCAGCTCCGCGTCCAGCCCGGCGCGGACCGCCTCGGCCCGGTCCCGCTCCGCGGCGGCGACCGCCCCGGACGCCCCCACGAGCCCGAGCAGCTGCTCGGCGCCGGCAAGCACCGCCTCGGCGTTGCGGGCCTGGATCCGACGGCGCCGCGCCCGGCGCTCCGCCTCCTCCCGCGCCCGGCGCTCGGCGGCAGCAGCCCGTTCCTGGGACGCGGCCCGGTTGCCGAGGGCGCGGGCCTGCTCCTCCAGCGAGCGCAGGGCGAGCCGGGCCTCGGTCTCCGCGGTGCGGGCCGTCGTGGCGGCCCGGTGCAGCTCGTCGCGGCGGGCGGCGGCCTCGAGCTGGACGGTCTCGGCGTCCTCCACGCCGTGCTCCTCCGCGGCCTCGAGCCGCTCGGCGGCCTCGCGAAGCCGCTCCTGCTCGTGGGCCAGGTGCTGCCGTGCGGCCGCGACCTGCTCGTCGAAGCGCCGGGTCTCCGCCTCGGCGGAGTCGAGCACCGCCCGGACCCGGGAGAGCTCGGACGCGGCCCGGTCCGCCGCACGCTCCGCGGCGCGCAGGACCGCCGCGGTCTCCTCGGCGGCCCGGCGGGCGGCGTCCCGGGTTGCGGCCGCCGCGCGGGACGCGGCGCGCGCCCGGTCGAGGGCCGTGGCGAGCTCGGCCCGCTCGGTCTCGGCAGCCTCGGCCGCGGCGCGGGTCTCCAGCGTGCCGGCCGCCTCCGCGGCCCCGCCCCAGGCGCTGGTGCCCGTGAACACGTCGCCGCCCCGGGTGACGGCCGTCAGATCGGGCCGGGCCGCCACGATCCGGGCCGCCGTGGCGGCGTCCTCCGTGAGCACGGTCCCGGCGAGCAGGGCACGGACGGCGGCCGCGCCGCGCCGGGCGTCGTCGTCGCCCGGGCCGGTGCCCTCGTCGGTGGCGCCCCGCAGCACGGCGGCGGCGGGCCGGACTCCGGGCCGGTCGGAGACCGCCGCGGGCGTGCGGGACCGTTCCGGGGCGGCCGCGGCCACCAGCAGGTGCACGCGGCCCACCCCGTCGGCGCGCAGGGACTCCAGGACGGAGACGGCCGCGCCGTGGGAGCGCACGGCGAGGGCCTCGGCGAAGGGGCCCATGGCGGCCGTCACCGCCCGCTCCCACCCGGGCTCGACGTCGAGGAGGTCGACGACGGCGCCGAGCACGGCGCCGGCGTGCCGCTCCAGGACCGCCGCGGAGCCGTCGGGCTGGCGCAGGGCGGCGCGCAGGGTCTCGGCGCGGGCGCGCTGGGCGTCGTGGGCGCGCAGCAGCTCCTGGGCCGCGGACTCGGCCTCCCGCGCGGCGGTGCGGGCCCCGGCGGCGGCCTCGGCGTCCCGCTCGTGCCGCGTGCGGGCCCGTTCGGCGGCGCCGGCTGCGTCCTGGGCCGCGAGCGCCAGCCTGTCGGCCTCGGCGCCGGCCTGCACCCGGCGCCGCCCGGCGTCCGCGTGGGTGGTGTGCAGGCGGGAGAGCTCGTTCTCGGCGGCCTCCACCCGCGATCGGGCCGCCACGACCGCGCCGGTGAGCCGGGCCGCGCCCTCCCGGCGGTCGGCGGCCGCCCGGAGCAGGCCGGTGACCACGCCGTCCTGGTCCCGGGCCGCGGCCTCCGCGTCCTCGCGCTCCTGGATGGCCTCGGCGAGGGCGTCGACGGCGTCCTCGACCTGCTCGAGGAGCTGGTGCTGCTCCTCGCGGGTGCGGGCCGCCTGGGCCTCGAGCCGGTCCGGGTCCCGTGCCGGCTCCGCGGGCTCGGCCGCGGAGCCGAGCAGCCGGCGCCGTTCGGCGGCGAGCGAGGCGAGCGACCGGTAGCGCTCCTGCACGGCCGTGAGCTGGTACCACGTGTCCCGCGCGGCGTTGACGGCGGGGGTCGCCTGGGCGGCGCGGGCCTCGACGTCGGCCTGGCGGGCCCGGCCGGCGTCGAGGGCCTGCTCGGCCTCGGCGCGCTCGGCGCGCAGCCGGCGCTCGACGTCCTCGTCGACGGCGAGGCTCGCGCGGGCCTGCACGAGGTCGTCGGCCAGCAGCCGGGCGCGGGCGTCACGGACGTCGTGCTGGATCCGCTGGGCCCGCCGGGCCGTCCTGGCCTGCCGGCCCAGCGGGGTGAGCTGGCGGCGGATCTCGGCGGTGAGGTCCTCGAGCCGGTCGAGGTTGGCCTGCATCGCCTCGAGCTTGCGCAGCGTCCGCTCCTTGCGGCGGCGGTGCTTGAGGATCCCCGAGGCCTCCTCGACGAAGCCACGGCGCTCCTCCGGGGTGGCCTGCAGGACGCGGTCGAGCTGTCCCTGGCCCACGATGACGTGCATCTCCCGGCCGAGCCCGGAGTCGGAGAGCAGCTCCTGGATGTCGAGCAGCCGGCACGGCCGGCCGTTGACCGCGTACTCGGAGCCCCCGGAGCGGAAAAGCGTGCGCGAGATCGTGACCTCGGAGTACTCGATGGGCAGCGCGCCGTCGGCGTTGTCGATGGTCAGCGACACGTGGGCCCGCCCGAGCGGGGCCCGGCCGGCGGTGCCGGCGAAGATGACGTCCTCCATCTTCCCGCCGCGCAGCGACTTCGCCCCCTGCTCCCCCATCACCCACGCCAGGGCGTCCACCACGTTGGACTTGCCCGACCCGTTGGGCCCGACGACGGCGGTGACCCCGGGCTCGAACTCGAAGGTGGTGGCCGAGGCGAAGGACTTGAACCCCCGCACGGTCAGGGTCTTCAGGTGCACGGGGGTCCGGTCTCCTGGTGTGGGCGTGTCGGGCGGGGGTCGCCCCCACTGTACTCGCGCGCCCGGACGGCGCCGCGGCCGCCGGTCGGGCGGCGCTCCCGGCGGGGAGCGGCGAACCGCCCGCACGAAGGACGGGCGGAGAAGATGATCAGCCTACAGAGAAACGTCCCGGCCCGGGCCGCCGCCGCGGAACCGGCCGGTAGACTGGCCGCGACCAGCACGACCTCCCCTCCCGGCGACCTCGCCCTCCGTGGGCGGGCCGGGGCGTCGGCGAGACCCTAACGAAAGCCAGAGACCTTGACCGGTAATTCCTCGATCCGTCACCGCAACGCCGCCCTCCTGGCCATCACCAAGGTCGAGGCCGACGAGGCCGTGCCCTCGTCCCACGCCGACGAGGTCCTGTCGGACACGTTCGCCCGGCTCAAGATGCCCAAGGGCCTGCTCGAGCGGCTCGCCGGCGTCAACGAGCGGCGCGTCTGGGCCCCCGGTCGCCACTTCACCGACGGTGCCGTGGAGGCGGGCGAGGCGGCCCTCTGCCGGGCGGGCGTGCGCCCGGACCAGGTGGGGCTGCTGATCAACGCCTCGGTGACCCGTGACGGCTACGAGCCCGCGGTCTCGGTGTCCGTGCACCACCGGCTCGGCCTGGCCCCCTCCGCCCTCAACTTCGACGTCACCAACGCGTGCCTGGGCTTCGTCAACGGGCTCACGATCGCCTCCACGATGATCGACTCGGGCGCGATCGACTACGCGGTCGTCGTCGCCGGCGAGGACCCGACGCCCTGGCACCGCGAGACGTACGAGCGGCTGCAGGGCCCGGACGTGACCCGGGCGGACGTGGTGCGCGAATTCGCCACCCTGACCCTCGGCTGCGGCGCGGCCGCCGCCGTGGTCGGCCCGTCCGACCGGCACCCCGAGGGCCACCGCATCGCGGGGTCCGTGACCCGTTCCGCGACCGAGCACCACGGGCTGTGCATCGGCGGCTTCGACGGCATGTACACCGACGCCACGGGGCTGCTCAAGCACGGCGTGGGGCTGCTCGCGGACGCGTGGCACGACGCGCACGAGGACGGCTGGGACTGGGCGGACATGGACCGCTACATCGGCCACCAGGTCTCCATGTCCCACACCAACAAGCTGTTCCAGGACGTCGGGATCGCCCCGGAGAAGTTCCCGCTGACCTTCCCGTTCTGGGGCAACGTCGCGGCCGCCGCGCTGCCGATGACCCTCGCCCTGGAGGCCGAGCGGCTCCGGACGGACGAGCGGGTGCTGCTGCTCGGCGTGGGCTCCGGGCTCAACGCGACCTACATGGAGATCGACTGGTGAACCGCCGACGCTGACGCCGCGCCCGCCCGAGACGACCCCGCCCGAGACGCACCTTCGAGGAGCCCCACGACCATGGCACGCAGACGACCGTCCACGACCCCGCAGCCCGGAGGGCCGGACGCGGCGCGGCTGCCCATGACGGAGGTGCCCCTGCCCGGGGTGGACCCGATGTGGTCCCGCACGGTCACGGTGGCCTCGACGGCCCCCGTGGAGCCCGTTGCCGGCCGGCGGCGCCGCTGGCACGTCCTCGACAACGCGGCCTCCCTGGAGGTCGCAGGCCTCACGCCGCGCGGCACGGTCCTCGCCGTGCACGGCAACCCCACCTGGTCCTATCTGTGGCGCGACGTGCTGGCCGCCGGGACGGACCCCGCCAACCCCTGGCGGGTCGTGGCCGTGGACCAGCTCGACATGGGTTTCTCCGAGCGGACCGGGCTTTTCCGCCGCCTCGACGACCGGGTCCGCGACCTGGGCGACCTCACGGCCGAGCTCGGCCTCGACGCGGGCTCCGGCCCCGTGGTGACCCTCGCCCACGACTGGGGCGGGCTCGTGTCCTCCGGCTGGGCCCTGGAGCACCAGGACGTCCATCGGGCCACTGTCCTCACCAACACCGCCGTCCACCACGACGACGCCGAGCAGATCCCCGCCTCCCTGCGGCTGGCGCTGACCCCGGCCGTGCACGGACTGCTCACCGAGCGGACCACGAGCTTCCTCGACGTGGCTCTCGCCCTCGCGGACCCGTCCCTGCCCCGCGACGTGCGGGCGGCCTACCGGGCGCCGTACGCCACGCGCGCCCGGCGCGAGGCGATCCGCAACTTCGTGGCCGACATCCCCGTCGCCCCGGACCACCCCTCCCATGCCCGCTACGAGCAGATCGCCGCCGGCGTGGCCGCCCGCGACGTCCCCGCGCTGCTGCTGTGGGGCATCGGTGACCCCGTGTTCCAGGAGCGTTACCTGCAGGATCTCGTGCGCCGGATGCCCCACGCCGACGTCCACCGCTACGAGGGCGCCCTGCACCTGCTGCCCGAGGACCGGGACGTCGCGGCGCCGGTCATGGCCTGGCTCGCCGACCGCTTCGGCCCCGGCCCCGACCGCCGCGAGCTGCACCTGCAGCGGCGCGCCACGTCCCGCGGCGACCACGTCCCCTTCCCCGCGGAGCTCGACGCGCGGCGGGCCGACCTGGGCCTCGCCGTCGTGGACATGGCCCGCACCTCCGACGACGCCGGCGCGGCGGCACGCGCGGCCCCGGTGCGGACGAGCCTGAGCTGGGCGGAGCTCGCCGACCGGGTGGACCGCCTCGCCGCCGGGCTCACCGGCATCGGCGTGCGCCCCGGGGACCGTGTGAGCCTCATGGTGCCGCCGGGGTCCGACCTCACCGCGCTGCTCTACGCGTGCCTGCGCATCGGCGCCGTCGTGGTCGTGGCGGACTCCGGCCTCGGCCCCAAGGGGCTCACCCGGGCGCTGCGCGGAGCCGGGCCGGCCTGGCTCGTGGGCATCCGCAAGGCGCTCGTCGCCGGCCGGGCCCTCGGCTGGCCGGGCACCCGGATCTCCCTCGAGACCCTCGACCCCGTGTCCCGCCGGGCCCTCGGCGCCGCGCACGACGTCCCCGGGCTGCTGGCGTCCACCCCGCGCCCGGACCTGCCCGCGCCGGACCCGGACGCGGACGCCGCGGTGCTGTTCACCTCCGGGTCCACGGGCCCGGCCAAGGGCGTCGTCTACACCCACCGCCAGCTCTCCGCCATGCGGGACGCCGTGCGCGGCACGTACGGACTGACCGCCGGCACGGGGCTCGTGGCGGGCTTCGCGCCGTTCGCGCTGCTCGGGCCCGCCATGGGGGCCACCTCGGTCACCCCGGACATGGACGTGACCGCCCCGAAGACCCTCACCGCCCGAGCCCTGGCCGACGCCGCCTCGGCCATCCAGGCCACGGCCGTGTTCCTCTCCCCCGCGGCGATCACCAACGTCCTCGCCACCCGGCACGAGCTGGACGAGGGGCAGCGGCGGGCCCTCGAGCTGGTGGAGCTGGTGCTCTCGGCGGGGGCCCCCCTGCCGGAGCCTCTGCTGGAGCAGCTGCAGGAGCTCGTGCCCGCGGCCTCGCTGCACACCCCCTACGGGATGACCGAGGGGCTGCCCCTCACGGACGTGACCCTCGGGACCATCCGGCAGGCCGGCCGGGACAGCGCGGGAGCCGCCGTGGCCGGTGCGGGCAACGGCGTGTGCGTGGGCACCGCCGTGCACGGCGCCGAGCTCGGGGTCACCCCCCTGCGCCCGGACGGCACCGCCGGCGACGAGATCACGACGGAGCCCGGGGTCACCGGCGAGATCCTCGCCCGCGCCCCGCACGTCAAGGACCGCTACGACCGGCTCTGGCACACGGAGCACCTCAGCACCCAGGTGCCCGGCTGGCACCGCACCGGGGACGTCGGCCACTTCGACGCCGCCGGGCGGCTGTGGGTCGAGGGCCGTCTCGCCCACGTCGTCGTCTCCGCCGGCGGCGTGCTGACGCCCGTCGCCGCGGAGCACTCGGCGCAGACCGTGCCCGGGGTCGGCCGCGCCGCCGTCGTCGGGGTCGGCCCGGCGGGCACGCAGGTGCCCGTGGCCGTCGTGGAGACGGTCCCCGCGGCCCCGCGCCCGGGCCCCGCCGACCCGCTGCTCTGCGGGGCCGTGCGCGCCGCCGTGCTCGAGGCCACGGGCCTGGACCTCGCGGCCGTGCTCGTGGTCCCCGAGCACCCCACCGACATCCGGCACAACTCCAAGATCGACCGAGCCCTGCTGGCCGGATGGGCGGACTCCGCCCTGGCCGGAGGAAGGATCAGGAACCCGTGAACGGCAAGCACCGCCAGGACGGCACGCACGACGACAAGGTCCCCGCCTACGACGCCTCCGTGGCGGAGGGCGCCCCGCCGGACGGCACCGGCAGCCACGAGGTGGAGCGCGGGCGGCAGGAGCTGACCGGTGAAGGGCGTACGGTGCTCGTCACCGGCGCCTCCGGGATGCTCGGGGAGCACGTGGCCCGGCTGCTCGCGGCCCGCCACTGGACGGTCCGGCTGCTCCAGCGCCGGCACGCGCCGCTGGCCGACCAGCCGAACGTCGAGGAGGTCCTGGGCTCCGTCACGGACCCGGACGCCGTCGCGCGGGCCATGGAGGGCGTCGACGACGTCGTCCACCTCGCCGCCAAGGTCTCCTTCGCCGGGGACTGGGACGAGTTCCTGCGGACCAACGTCACCGGCACCCGCGTGGTCCTGGAGACCGCGCGGCGGGCCGGCGTGGACAACGTGGTGTTCGTCTCCTCGCCGTCGGTCGCCCACACGGGCCACTCCCTCGTGGGCGAGCCCGCCCGGACGGCCGATCCCGTGCACGCGCGGGGCAACTACGCCCGGTCCAAGGCCGCGGCCGAGCTGCTCGCGCTCGAGGCGGACGGCCGCGGGCTGCGCGTCACGGCCGTGCGCCCGCACATCGTGTGGGGCCCCGGCGACACCCAGCTGGTCGAGCGGATCGTCGACCGCGCGGCCACGGGACGGCTGCCGCTGCTCGACCACGGGGCGGCGCTGATCGACACCACCTACATCGACAACGCGGCCGAGGCGGTCGTGCGCGCGCTGGAGCGGATCGAGTGGGCGCACGGGCGGGCGCTGGTGGTCACCAACGGCCAGCCCCGCACCGTGGGCGAGCTGGTGGCGGGCTTCTGCCGGGCCGCCGGGGTCGAGCCGCCGGCGCGCAGGGTCCCGGGCGCGCTGGCCCGCCTGGCGGGCACGGTCATCGAGAAGGTGTGGGCGCTCCGTCCGGGGGCGGACGAGCCGCCGATGACGGCCTTCCTGGCCGAGCAGATGTCCACGGCCCACTGGTTCGAGCAGCAGACCACCCGGGAGGTGCTCGACTGGACGCCTTCCGTGACGGTCGAGGAGGGCATGGCACGGCTGACCGAGTACTACCGGACCCACCCGCTGGGCGCCGACGACGCCCCGATGCCCGCCACCGGGTCCACGGCCGCCGGGGGCTCCTGAGCACGCCCCGCGCGGCGCCCGGTCAGAACCGGGCGTTGCGGGGCGTGCGCTGGCAGACGGGGCAGCGGTAGGAGGAGCGGTTCATGAACTGCTCCCGCACGATCAGTGCGCTCCGCCCCTCCTCCGCGCAGCGCGGGCAGGGCCGTGCGGCCCGGCCGTAGGCGGAGAGCGAGCGGGCGAAGTACCCGGACTCGCCGTTGACGTTGACGTAGAGGGAGTCGAAGCTCGTCCCGCCCGCCGCCAGGGCCCGGTCCATGACCTCGCGCACCGCCGCGAGGAGGCGCAGCGTCTCGGGCCGCCGGAGCGTGTCGGTGGGCCGGGCCCAGTGCAGGCGCGCCTGCCACAGGGCCTCGTCCGCGTAGATGTTGCCGATCCCGGAGACCAGCGACTGGTCCAGCAGCGCGCGCTTGAGCCCGGTCCGGCGCCGGCGCAGCCGGTCGTGGAAGCGCTCCGCGTCGAAGGCGGGGTCCAGCGGGTCCCGGCCGATGTGGGCGGCCCGGGCGGGCACCAGCGGGGCGCCCGTGGCCGAGCGGCCGCCCGGGGCGCCGTCGCCGGTGGGCACGAGGCGGTCGAGGAGCATGCCGCCGAAGATCCGCTGGTCCACGAACCGCAGCTCCGCCGGGGTGCCGGGGCGCTCGGACAGGCCGAGCCGCACCTTCAGGTGCTTCTCGTCGGGCAGGGCGGTGTCCTTGACCAGGAGCTGCCCGCTCATCCCGAGGTGCACCAGGAGCGCCTCCTGCGGCGGGGCGCCGTCCGTGCCGGTCAGCGGCAGCCACAGGAACTTGCCGCGGCGCACGGCATCGGCCACGACCGCGCCGTCGAGCTCGTGCCCGAAGGAGACGGGGCCGGCCTCGTGGCGGCGCACCGAGCGCGGGTCCAGGACCTGCACGGACTCGATCCGGCGGCCGACCACCCAGCGCTCCACGCCGCGGCGGACCACCTCGACCTCGGGCAGCTCAGGCACGGTCGCTCCGGGGCGCGCGCTCAGCCACCGCGGCGGGCCACCAGGGTGGCGTAGGCCTGGGCAGCGGCGGAGCGCTCGGCCTCCTTCTTGGTGGTGCCGGTCCCCGTGCCGTGGTCCTGCCCCCCCACGAGCAGGTGCGCCTCGTAGCGGCGGTCGTGGTCGGGGCCCGTGCCCTCCACGGCGTAGCGGACGGAGCCCAGGCCGCGGGCCGCCGCGAGCTCCTGGATCTCGGTCTTCCAGTCCCGGCCCTCGCTCATCACGAAGCCGTCCTCCAGGAGGGGCACCACGAGCCGCAGCACGAAGGTGCGGGCCGCTTCGAGCCCGGTGCTCACGTACACGGCACCGATCAGCGCTTCCATGGTGTCGGCGAGGATCGAGGCCTTCTCGTGCCCGTTGGTGCGCACCTCCCCCTTGCCCAGGCGGATGTGGGGACCCACGTCCAGGGAGCGTGCGAGGTCGGCGAGCGTGCGGGTGCTCACCACGGCCGAGCGGATCTTCGCGAGGTTGCCCTCGGAGTCGTCGGGGTAGCGGTGGAAGATCTCGTCGGTGACCGCGAGGCCCAGCACGGAGTCCCCCAGGAACTCGAGCCGCTCGTTGTGGCCCTGCCCCTCGTGCTCGTAGGCGTAGGACCGGTGGGTCAGGGCAAGACGAAGCGTCCCGGCGTCGATGTCGACGCCGAGACGCTCCAGCAGGTCCTGAGGGGTCGCGGTGGAGGTCACCGTGGTCAGGCGTCGGCCACCTTGCGGCCCTTGTACTCCAGGAACAGCGCGGTCCCTGCGGAGTCGGTCACGACCTTGGCCTGGTGCGGCAGGCTGTAGGTGACCTTGCCGTTCTCGACGGTCTTGACCAGCTTCGGCGCGGTCGCCTTCCACTGCGAACGGCGCGCACGGGTGTTGGCGCGGGACATCTTCCGCTTCGGAACAGCCACGGCTATCTCTCTTCTCTCGGTTCGGTCGTCTGGGTCGAGGTGTCCTGCTCGAGCAGCCCCGACAGGGCGCTCCAGCGAGGATCGAGCACCTCGTGGTGGTGGCCCGGGTCGTCCTCCAGGCGCGCGCCGCACTGGGCGCACAACCCCTGGCAGTCCTCCCGGCACACCGGTTGGAACGGCAGCTGCGTGATCACTGCGTCCCGAAGCATGGGTTCGAGGTCGATGGTCTCGTCCTGAACGTCATACATCTGGTCGTCCTCGGACTCCTCCCCGCCGCCGGCGGCGGGGTCGAAGACGTAGAGCTCCTGCACGTCGACGTCCAGATCGTAGTCGATCGGGTCGAGGCACCGGCTGCACTCGCCGTGGATGGCCACGACGGCCGTGCCGGACACCAGGATCCCGTCGTGGACGGATTCCAGCCGGAGGTCCAGATCGATGTCCGAGCCCTCCGGGGCGCCGATGAGTGCGTTGCCGAAGTTCTTCGGCGCGGGCACAACTTCCTCCAGGCGTCGCATCGTCCCCGGGCGGTGCTCGAGGTCCCGGACACCGACGGTGAGGGGCGAACTGTTCTCGCGAGTGATGACTGACTCCTGGTGAAATTCTGACCGACAGACCATGTTAGCGTGCCGCGCCGCGCGTTCTCAAACGGGCGGGGTGCGGGCGCGCCGGAACGGGGAGGACCCCTCAGCCCTGCAGGGCCCGCAGCACGGGCGCCGGCACGAACCCGGAGACGTCGCCGCCGAGACCGTGGACCTCCTTCACCAGCGTGGAGGACAGGTGCAGGAAGCGGGGGTCGCCGGGCAGGAAGACCGTCTCCACCCCTGTGAGGTGGCGGTTCATGGTGGCCATCGGCACCTCGTACTCGTAGTCCTCACCCGAGCGCAGCCCCTTGACGAGGGCCACCGCCCCGCGCTGCGCCGCGTACTCCGCGAGCAGGCCTGCGCCCATGGGCTCGACGACGACACCGGCGACACCCGCGAGGCTCTCCTCCGCCAGGGCCAGCCGCCGGTCCGCGTCGAACCGGTAGCGCTTGTGCGGGTTGGTGGAGACCGCGACGACGACCTCGTCGAAGAGGGCCGCGGCGCGCGCGACGACCTCCACGTGGCCGTTGTGGAGGGGGTCGAAGGAGCCGGGGCAGATCGCTCGGTGCATGGGTGCCATCCTAGGGGCGCGCCGTTCCCCGGCGGCGCACCACGGGGCCCCGGGCATCGACGTGGTCGCCGGCGCCGAGCTGGTGCCGGACCTCCCGGCATTCCCCGAGGGGCCGGCCGGGACCCTCGTCCGGCCCGGCACCGGGCCGCCACCACCGGGTGTCACCGATGCCCCAGGACATCCGAGAGATGTTCGTCCGGTGGTGATCGGTCCGCGTGGGCGACACCGTGCCCCGAGTACGAGGACCACCTGCGAGCCGGATCGAGCACCGATCAGTCTCGTGCGCTGAACCGGTCTAAGCTTCCGAGACCGGCTGACGGAAGGCATGGCGCGATGCGGAAACTGATCTACGGCATGAACCTGACACTGGATGGCTACGTCGCCGCGCCCGGTGACGACCTCGGGTGGAGCACGCCGAGCGACGAGCTGTTTCAGTGGTGGCTCGATCAGGAGCGGGCGATCGGCCTTCTCCTGTACGGGCGCAAGCTGTGGGAGACCATGAGTTCCTACTGGCCGACCGGCGACCAGCAGCCCGACGCCACCCCGGCGGAGATCGAGTTCGCGCGGAACTGGCGGGACACGCCGAAGGTGGTGTTCTCCTCGGCGATGGTAGAGGTCGACTGGAACACCCGCCTGGTCACCGGCGACGCGGTCGCGGAGATCACCCGGCTCAAGGCTGAGGACGGCGAGCCGATGAGGGTGGGTGGTGCAACGCTCGCCGGGGCGGCCATGCGGGCCCGGCTGATCGACGAATACACGATCGTGACCCATCCGGTCCTGGTGGGCGGCGGCACGCCGTTCTTCACCGCGCCGGACAGCTGGGTGAACCTGTTCCTGGTGGAGACGCGGACGTTTCCCGGCGGGGTGGTTCTGACCAGGTACGAGACGAGGCGCTGAGCGCGTATCCTCCACGCGGCCGAGGAAGTGACGAGGGCAGTGCCGGCCCCACGGGCTCGAACGCGGAATGGGTTCCAGGAAGTTCAGGACCCACCACGATCGTCGGAGGACGATGCGCTGTGTGCTGCTTGTCCGAGGGAGCGGCAGCATGCCCCGGGAGCAAGGTCGAGCTGTCCGCTGCGATCCGGCGGGACCCGGTGCCGGTCCGGTCGATCGGCGGGCAGGTCCGGATCCGGCTGCACGCCGACGACCTGGTGATTTTCGACGGCCACCAGCAGGTCGCTCGACACGACCGTCTCTCCGGCCGGCTCGAAGCCCACCTCGAACTCGACCACTACCCCGGGGCACTGATCCGCAGGCCGGGCGCGTTGCCCGGCGCCACAGCACTCGAACGAGCCCGCGCCGCGGCGGGACCTCGTGTCAACAACCTCCGGAGAGAACGCACCTAGACTGGCCGCCATGGATGCCACCGACGCCGCCGTCCCGTCCACGCCCCTGTCCGGCCCCCCGTGGGGGCGCATGGCCCGCGGGGGCGGTCTGCTGACCGGCACCGGGGAGCTCGCCGGAACCGTCTTCGAGGAGATGTCACGGCTGGCCGCGCGGACGGGCGCCATCAACCTGGGCCAGGGCTTCCCGGACGTCGACGGGCCGCAGGAGATGCTCGACGCCGCGACGGCCGCGCTGCACGGCGGCGGCAACCAGTACTCCCCGGTCGCGGGGTTGCCGCTGCTGCAGGAGGCCGTGGCCGCGCACCAGCACCGGTTCTACGGGATCGACCTGGACCCGGGCTCCGGGGTCGTCGTGACCGTGGGCGCGTCCGAGGGCCTGGCCGCGAGCCTGCTCGCGTTCCTGCGCCCCGGGGACGAGGTGGTGGTCTTCGAGCCGCACTACGACCTCTACGGCGCCGTCGTGGAGTTCGCGGGCGCCCGGCTGGTCACGGTCCCCCTCGAGCCGCCGCGCTTCACCCCCGACCTCGACCGCCTCGCCGCCGCCTTCGGGCCCCGCACCCGCATGGTCATCCTCAACGACCCGCACAATCCCACGGGGACCGTCTTCGACGACGCCGTCCTGGCCCGCGTGGCCGCCCTCGCCGCCGAGCACGACTGCGTGGTGGTCACCGACGAGGTCTACGAGCACCTGCGCTACGCCGGCGCGCACCGGCCGCTCGCGGCGCTGCCGGAGGCCTTCGGGCGGACCCTCACCGTCTCCTCCGTGGGCAAGTCCTTCTCGGCCACGGGTTGGCGCGTGGGCTGGGTCAGCGGGCCGGCACACCTGGTGGGCCCAGTGCGCGCCACGAAGGCCTATCTCACGCACAGCGCCGCCACGCCGCTGCAGATCGGGGCGGCCACTGCCCTGGGCCTGCCCGGTGCCTTCTACGAGCAGCTCACGGAGGACTTCCGGCGGCGCCGCGACGTGCTCGTGCAGGGGCTGGCCGCGGCGGGCGCGGAGCCGTTCGAGCCCCGGGGCACGTTCTTCGTCGTGGCGGACGTGGGCGGGCTGTGCGAGCGGTACGGGGTCGAGGACGCCGCACACCTGGCGCCGGTGCTGGCCGAGCGGGCCGGTGTGGTGGGCGTGCCCGTGCCGTCCCTCGCCTCCGCGGAGCACCGGGGGCTGTACGCGTCCTGGATGCGATTCTCGTTCGGCAAGCGCCTGGACGTCCTGGAGCAGGCCGGACAGCGTCTGGCGGGCTGAGCCGCATCACTCCTGCCCCAGGCCCGTCACATATGGTCAGCACCCTTGGCGCCGCGGGAACAGGTGTCTAGCGTGGAGCTGACGCGCGGCGCCCGTGGACATCCAGGGCACCGCGTGCCGGGCGGTCCGACGACGACCGCCGTCAGTGGGAGGCCGGACCGTCTCGCCGGATCCGCCCGGCACGCGGTCGCCGGCTTCCTTCCGAAGGGATGTTTCCGAAGGGGGAGCCATGCCAGCAGGACAGGGCAAGAACATCCGGCGCGTCACCAGCGTCGACGTGATCCGCAGCACGCAGGGCGAAGGGAGCGCCGGATCGTACACGTTCGAGCTGACGCTCGACGACGGCGTGGAGGAGTACCTGCTCGTCGTGCCGGAGGACGAGGCGAGCACGGTGGCCCGTCTCATCCAGCACAGCAGCTCGATGCAGCTGGACAAGAACACGGACGACCTGATCTTCGAGAAGTACGGGGACTGAGTCCCCCGTCCGTCAGGCGCACGGCCGCCGTGGCAGCGGCGGCCGTGGCCCGGCACCACCGGCGCAGAGTTCCGGGCGGCTCCCGCCGGACGGGGCTCAGACGGAGGCCGCCCGGCGGCCCAGGGCCCGGTAGGTGAAGCCGGCGGTGGTCCAGCGGTCCGGGTCGAGCACGTTGCGGCCGTCGAGGATCTGCGGGGCGGCCACCAGCGGGTGGAGCTGCTCCGGGGTCATCGCCTTAAACTCGGGCCACTCGGTCAGCAGCACCACGACCTCGGCCCCGGTGACCGCGGCCTCGAGGCAGTCCACGTAGTCCAGGCGGGGATAGCGCTTGGCGGCGTTGGCGTTGGCCTTGGGGTCGTAGACGGCCACCTCGGCGCCGATCGAGTGCAGCCGGGCGGCGATGTCGAGGGCCGGGGAGTCGCGCACGTCGTCGGAGTCCGGCTTGAAGGCCGCGCCGAGCACGGCGACCTGCCGGCCCACCACGGAGCCGCCCAGCATCTGGGTGACCGTCTCCACCGTGTGGCCCCGGCGGCGGACGTTGATGTCGTCGACCTCGGCGAGGAAGCGCACCGACTGCTCCACCCCGAGCTCGGCGGCCCTCGCCCGCAGGGCGCGGATGTCCTTCGGCAGGCAGCCGCCGCCGAAACCGACGCCGGCGTTGAGGAACTTGCGCCCGATCCGCTCGTCGAGGCCGATCGCGTCGGCCAGGGTGCGGATGTCGCCGCCCACCGCCTCGGTAAGCTCGGACAGGGCGTTGATGAAGGAGATCTTGGTGGCCAGGAAGGCGTTGGCCGCGACCTTCACGAGCTCGGCGGTCTCGTAGTCGGTGACGATCAGCGGGACGCCGGCCTCCAGCTGCCGGGCGTAGACCCGGCGCATCACGGCCTCCGCGGCCGGCTCCTCGGCGCCCAGCACCATCCGGTCCGGGGTCAGGGTGTCCTCCACGGCGTAGCCCTCGCGCAGGAACTCGGGGTTCCACACCAGGGCCACGTCCACCCCGGGACGGGCGGAGGCCTTCGCCAGGTCGGCCAGGCGGCGGGCCGAGCCCACGGGGACCGTGGACTTGCCCGCGATCACGCAGTCCTTCGTGGCGGCCGCGGCGATCGAGCCGACGGCGGCGTCGACGTAGCGCATGTCCGCCGCGAAGCTGCCGGCCCGCTGCGGGGTCCCGACCCCGACGAAGTGGACGTCACCGAAGGCGCCGGCCTCCTCGTAGCTGGTGGTGAAGCGCAGCCGGCCGGTGCCCACGTGCTTGCGCAGCAGCTCGCCCAGGCCCGGCTCGTGAAAGGGCAACTCGCCGCGGGACAGGGCGTCGACCTTCTCCGGGTCCACGTCCAGCCCCAGCACCTCGAAGCCCATCTCCGCCATCGACGCGGCGTGCGTGGCCCCCAGGTAGCCCGTTCCCAGAACCGTGATCCTCATGGACGTCCTCCGTCTCTCCCGGGCCGGGGCCCGTGCTCGATGCTGCCTGTCGAATCTTGTCAAACCGGGTGCGCGCAGCGGCGCAGGTGTCAGTCCGGCGCGCCGGGCGGTGACGGGGATGTGACGTCCGACTCGGCGAACCACATGGTGGTCTCCCCGTGCCGCTTCTGCTCGAAGCGGCGGAGCCCGGCCGGCCAGACGGGCTCCGGGGACCGGGTGGAGCGCTCGACCACGAGCACCCCGCCCTCCCGCAGCCGGCCCACGAGCGGGACGAGGACCGCGGCGAGCTCCGCCTCCGGGAGCGGGTAGGGCGGGTCGGCCAGCACCAGGTCCCACGGCCCCTCGGTGGGATCCGCAAGGTAGGCGGCCACCGCCCCGTGCCGGACCTCGACGACGTCGTCGCGCCCGAGGCCCCGGTGCACCGTGCCGGCGTTCGCGCGGCACACCCGCGCCGCCCCCGCGTGCCGCTCCACGAGAGTCACGGCGGCCGCGCCGCGGCTCGCGGCCTCGCAGCCGAGGGCCCCTGAGCCCGCGAACAGGTCGAGGACCCGGGCGTCCCGGAGCATGCCCCACGCCTCGAGCCGCGCGAAGAGCGACTCCTTGACCCGGTCGGTCGTGGGCCGGGTGTCGCGGCCCGGCACGGACTGCAAGCGCAGTCCTCCGGCGGCCCCGGCGATGATCCTGCTCACGCGTGCTCCTCTCGAGGGCTCGGCGGCCCCGCCCACTGCGGCACGGGGCCCGGTGGTGCAGGCCTCTGCGGGGCGCGGCTCCGCGGCACTCGGCTCAGCCCCGGTCCAGGAACGCCTCGGCGTCCGGGTCGAGGTAGCGCTCGATGGCCTCGGCCAGCTCGGGGTGCTCGAGCAGCTGCGGGTCCTCGCCCAGGATCGTCACGGCGTCCCGGCGGGCACGTTCGATGAGCTCGGCGTCGTCGAGGGCCCGCAGCAGGCGCAGGGTCGAGCGGCCGCCGGACTGGGCGGCCCCGAGGATGTCGCCCTCACGCCGCAGCTCGAGGTCCGCCCGGGCCAGCTCGAAGCCGTCCGTGGAACCGGCCACCACCTCGATCCGCTCCCGCGACGGGTGCTCGGCGGGGCGCCGGGTGACGAGCAGGCACGTCCCGGCGTGCCCCCCGCGCCCGATCCGGCCGCGCAGCTGGTGCAGCTGGGAGATGCCGAACCGGTCGGCGTCGACGATGATCATCAGCGTGGCGTTGGGCACGTCCACGCCGACCTCGACCACGGTGGTGCACACGAGCAGCTGTACGCCCCCCGCCGCGAACTCCTCCATGAGGCGGGACTTGCGGTCCGTGTCGAGCCGGCCGTGCAGCACCTCGGCGCGCACGCCCGCCAGAACGGGCTCGGCGGCGACGACCTCCGCGAGCCAGGTGACGGACGCCATCGGCGCCTCGGTCTCCTCGTCGTCGGCGGCCGCGGCGAGGGCCGACTCCGCGAGGGAGGCGTGGGGCCGGGGCTCGTCGTCGTCGTCGCCGATCTTGGGCGCGACCACGTAGACCTGGCGGCCCGCGTCGATCTCCTCCCGGGCGCGCCGCCACAGGCGCCGCTCCCAGCCCGGGTGCTCCACGAGCCCCACGGTGTGGGTGGCGATCGGCTGTCGTCCCGCCGGGAGCTGGTCGAGGACGGAGACGTCCAGGTCCCCGAAGACGGTCATCGCCACGGTGCGCGGGATGGGGGTGGCGGTCATCACCAGCAGGTGCGGGGGGCACCCGGCCTTGTCCCGCAGCCGGTCGCGCTGCTCGACGCCGAAGCGGTGCTGCTCGTCCACCACCACCAGCCCGAGGTCGGCGAACTGGACGACCTCCGAGAGCAGGGCGTGGGTGCCGATGACGATCCCGGCCTCCCCCGACGCGATCCGCAGCAGGGCCCGCTTGCGCGCCGCGGCGCCCATCGACCCCGTGAGCAGCACGACCTGCGTGCCGTCCGGGTCCCCGCCGAGCAGGCCGGCCTGCGCGAGCGGGCCCAGGGAGCGCACCACGGAGCCGTGGTGCTGGGCGGCGAGGACCTCGGTGGGGGCCAGCAGCGCGGCCTGCGCCCCGGAGTCGACGACCTGCAGCATAGCGCGCAGGGCCACGAGCGTCTTGCCCGAGCCGACGTCGCCCTGCAGCAGCCGGTTCATGGGGTGGGTGCCGGCGAGCTCCGCGGCGAGCTCCTCCCCCACGGTGCGCTGCCCGGCGGTGAGCTCGAACGGCAGCCCGGCGTCGAACTGGGCGAGCATCCCGTCGGGGGCGCCCGGCCGGGCGGTGGTGGGGTGCGCGGCGAGCTCGGCGCGGCGGCGGGCCAGGGCGCACTGGAGCAGGAACGCCTCCTGGTAGCGGAACCGGCGCCGCGCCTCCCCGTGGGCGCGGGTGTCCCGGGGGCGGTGGACCTGCCAGTACGCCTCCTCGAGGCCCATGAGCCCCTCCCGCTCCCGGATCCCGTCCGGCAGCGGGTCCGGGACCGCCCCGAAGTCCACGATGGGCAGCAGCGAGTGCACGGCGCGGGCGATCTTGTCCGTGGTCAGCTTGGCCGTGGCCGGGTAGATGGGAATGGGCCGGCCCGCGCGCTCCTCGGCGGTCTCCCCGGCCTCCGGGGCGTCCGGGTCGAGGATCGCGTAGTGCGGGTTGGTCATGGTCACGGCGCCGTTGTACACCCCGACCTTCCCGGAGAACAGGGCGTGCGTGCCCGGGGGCAGATCCCGGGCGGCGGTCCAGGCGTTGAAGAAGCTGAGCCGCATCGTCCGGCCCGGGCCGGGGTCGTCGTCCGCGAAGAGCCGCAGCGGGTCGGAGGAGGCACGGTCGGTGATCACCACGTCCGTGATGGACCCGCGGCGGGAGCGCATCTGCCGGGTGGAGGCGTGCACGACCTCCGCCACGATGGTCACCTGCTGGTCGAAGCGCAGCTCCGAGAACGGGGTGAGCTCGCCCCGCGGCATGTACCGGCGGGGGAAGTGGTCGAGCAGCTGCCCGATCGTGGACACTGAGAGCTGCCGGGCCAGCTGGTCGGCCGTGGTGCGGCCCAGCAGCCGGGCCAGCGGCTGGTCCAGCTCGGAGACCGGGTCGGGGAACGCCCCGCCGCCCTGGGATCGCGCCATCTCAGTCGTGCCTCATCCGTCCGCCTCCGAGAGGGACGTCACCGTGAGGTTGACGGCCTTGCCGCGGGCGCCGATCACCGTGAGGGCGTCCTCGGGCCGCGGCACGTGGACGTGGACGCGCCACCGGTAGCCGTCCCCCGTCTCGGTCACCGCGCTCATGATCACGCTGGTGCCCACCTCGCTGAGCTCGTGGCGCAGCTCCGCGGCGTCCAGCGGGGTCAGCTCCACCGTGCACATCACCTCCACGCCGCCGTGCACGGCGTGCGGGGCGTCCTCGGCGCCGGCAGCCCGGGCCTCGGCGGCGTCGATCAGCGCGTCGAGGGCGTTCTCGTCGCCGGCGTCGTCGCCCCCCACGGTGCGGGCCAGCGCGTCGAAGACCACGAGCATGCCGAGCGCGCCGGCGTCGACCGTGCCGGTCTCGCGGAGGATCTCGAGCTGGTCCGGGGTGACCAGGACCGCGGCGCGTGCGGCGGTGCTGACGCCGGCCAGGAACTCCTTCAGCTGCTGGTTGGACCCGTCCTCCACGCCCTGCGGCACGGGGACGGCGGCGGCCGCCTCCAGGACGGAGAGCATGGTCCCGTCCACGGGGTCGGTCAGGACGCTCCAGGCGCGCACGTGACCGGCGTGGAGGGCCAGCCGCACGGACTCGGCGGTCATCCTGGTGCTTCCCTCGAGGGAGCGTCCGACGGCGGTGAGGAAGACGGAGAACAGGGTGCCCGAGTTGCCGCGGGCCTCCTCGAGAGCGGCCTGGCCGGCGAGGGAGAGCAGCTCCCCGACGTCGCCGGTCTCGAGCACGGAGGCGGCCTCGGCGGCGGCGCGCACGGTGGTTGCGAGGTTGGTCCCGGTGTCGGCGTCCGCGACCGGGAAGACGTTGAGGGCGTTGAGGACGGGGCTGTGGCGCACGAGATCACGGTGGGCCAGGTCGAGCCACCGCCGCATGACGGCCGCGTTCGATCCGATCCTATGGTTCAAAGTGATCCCATCCTTCGCCGACCGGGTGCCCGAGAGCGAGGTACGGCGCTCGTCCGTCGAGCAGCACCCGCGGGAGGGTGTCGTCGTGCGCGGGGGGCGCGGGCGCACATGAGCCTATCGCACGGAACGTGCCGGGCAGCGGCACGCCCTGTGGGAACACGGCGAGCAGCCCGTGGTCCTCGCCCCCGGTCAGGACCCAGTCGCGGGCGTCCGCCCCGAGGAGACGGGCGGCCGGGCGGAGGGGCTCGGCGAGGTCGGCCACGGCCGCGCCGTCGAGGTCGACGACGACGCCGCTGGCGGTCGCGACCCTCCCGGCGTCGCGGAGCAGGCCGTCGGAGAGGTCGATCATCGCGGTGGCCCCGGCGCGGGCGGCCGCGGGACCGGCGGGCACGGGAGCGCACGGCCGCAGCTGCGCGGCCGCGAGCCCGTCCAGGATCTCGTCCTGGCCGGCCCGGTACCGGCGGTCCTCGAGCAGCGCCACGCCCGCGGCCGCCCGCCCGGTGGTCCCGGCGAGCGCCACCGTGCCGCCCTCCCCCGCCCCGGACCGGCGCACCGGGTCGCGGCCCTCGAGGTCGCCCGTCACAGTGGCCGTGACCGACAGCTCCCGTCCGGCGCCCAGGTCCCCGCCGACCACGGCGCAGCGGTCCGCTCCCATGGCCGCGAACCCGGCCACCAGGCCGCGGGCGAAGTCCTGGGGCCAGGACACGGGCGTCCCGGGCGGCAGGGTGAGCGAGACGACGACGGCCGAGGGGACGGCGCCCATCGCGGCGACGTCGGCGAGGTTCTGCGCCGCGCACTTCACCCCGGTGTCGTAGCCGGTCGTGACGACGCCGCCGGCCCAGGCGAGCCGGAAGTCCTGGTCCTGCACCTGGGTGTCCGTGGTGATCACGTACCGCCCGTCCGGGGCCGCGACCACGGCGCAGTCGTCGCCGGGGCCGAGCAGCACCTGGTCCGCTCCGGGACGCGAGGCGGCGGGACGCAGGAGCAGCGGGAGCACGCGCTCGAGCAGCTCGGCCTCGGAGAGCTCCCCGACGGTGGGGCCCTGCCCGGGCGGGGCATCGGGCACGGGGGGCTGCTCCGCTGGGGGTCGGGTCATGGCGATCATCCTAACGACGGCCCCGGACGCGGGAACGGGGCTGGTCGAGGATTACGCTGGGGGCATGCCCTCGCCCCTCCTGTCCCGACCCGTCCGTGCCGTGCTGGGGGCGGGCGCCCTGGTGGCGGTCCTGGCGGGGTGCTCCCCCGCCGTCACCGTGGACCCCGCCGAGAACGCCGCCGACCCGGGGTGCGCCCCGGCGCTGCTGGCCATGCCGGAGACCGTGGGAGAGCACGACCGGCGCGAGACCACGAGCCAGGCCACCACGGCCTACGGCGATCCCACGGCGGCGGTCGTGCGGTGCGGCGTGACACCGCCGGGGCCCACCACGGACGCCTGCTCCTCCGTCAACGACGTCGACTGGCTGATCCGCCGGGACGAGGACGGGAGCACGTGGACCGCCACGACCTACGGCCGGGACCCGGCGGTCGAGGTGGTCTTCGACAGCACCGCCGTGGCGTCCTCCACCCTGCTCGTGGAGCTGGGCTCCGCCGTGGAGCAGATCCCCGCCGAGCGCCGGTGCCTCGACCTCCAGGACACCGTGGAGGGTCTGTGACCCGGAGGCTAGGCGGGTGCCGCCGCGCCTGGGCCGCGCCGCGCCGGGAGCTCGGGAATAGGCCCATGCCCCGCCGGGTTGTGGCGTGGACACGCACGCGAGCGCACCACTTCCAGAAGGAGACACATCCGTGGCAACCGATTACGACGAGCCCCGCGTCAAGCCCGAGGACGAGCCCGCCAACGAGTCCCTCGAGGTGATCCAGGCGCAGCGCAGCGCCACCGCGCAGAGCCCGGCGATCGATGTCGACGACTCGGACACTGCGGAGGGCATCGACCTGCCCGGGGCGGACCTGTCCCAGGAGGAGCTGCTCATCCAGGTGGTGCCCGAGCAGGACGACGAGTTCACCTGCATGTCCTGCTTCCTGGTCCGCCATCGCAGCCAGCTCGCCCGCGAGAAGGACGGCGCCCGGTACTGCATCGAGTGCGAGAGCTGACGCCCCCGGCACGGCACCCTGCCGGGTTCCGCCCGGTCACTCGTGGCGCAGCGAGGCGATGGGATCCTTCCGTGCGGCCCGGACGGCGGGGATCGTCCCGGCCAGGAACGCGATCCCCATGACCGACAGCACGATCAGCGCCACCCGCCACGACTCGAACGCGAACAGCGACAGCCCCGGCAGCCCGGACAGGAACCCGTTGGCCAGCGCCCCGCTCAGGGCGGAACCGCCGACGACGCCCGTGACGGCGCCGACGACCGCCCCGAGGAACCCGATGAAGACAGCCTCGAGGGAGAACAGTCCGAAGACCCTGCCCCCGCTCATGCCCATGGCCTTCATGAGGCCGATCTCGCGGGTCCGCTCCTGCACCGACATCAGCAGCGTGTTGACGATGCCGAGCCCAGCGGCCACGAGGGCGATGACGGCGCAGGCGTTGAGGATCCACACGATGGCGTTGATGACGGCGCGGAACATGCCGAGCTGGTCCTCGACCGTCAGCCCGAGCATGTCGTGGTCCTCCAGCCGCGCCTGGATCCCCGGGGCCCGGGCCATGTCCTCGACCGTGACCGTGGCCATCGCGAAGCTCTCGGGGACCACCTCCGGGGCGCCGCTGACCTGGTAGTCGTAGAGCCGCTCGTTGAAGGAGTCCGACGGGATGGGGTTCAGGGAGGTTCCGACGAGGCTGGCCTGCGTCACGCCGGAGATCGTGGCCGGGAACGCCCGGTCCTGCTCCGCCATGTTGGTCATGACCACGTCGACACGGCCTCCGACGGCCTCCCGCGCGGAGGCGAAGCCGAGGTCGGCGACCCAGCTGTCGGGCACGACGATCTCGTCCCGCCCGGCGGCCGGGGCTCCGCCGGCCACCATCTGCAGGCCCACGGCGTCGACGGGGATCCCCGGGGAGAGCTGGAACCGGCTGCCGTCGGCGGCCTTCAGGTAGGTGGGGGCCACGGAGTACATCGGCTTCACGGAGCGCACCCCGTCGATGTCCTCGATGACCTCGATGTCCTCGGCGGTCAGCCCCTCGAAGGACACGCCGAACCCCGTCCGGATCCGTGTGGTGTCAGGGTCGTACTCCCGGGGACCCGAGCTCGAGGACAGCTCGATGAGAGGCTGCGACTTCTGCACGTAGAGGGCGTCGGAGTCGCCGAACGCCGCCACGGTGTCGTCGATGTACCGGTTCACCCCGGTGCCCATGCCGGAGGTGAGGGTCAGGGCGAACGCTCCGATGAAGACGGCGAGCACGGTCAGGGTGGCTCGGATCCTGGCGCGCCGGGTGTTGGCGACCGCGGAGCCGAGAAGGTCGGGCCATCTCATCTGACGCCCCCGACCGCTCCGACGGCGACCTCGTCGTCCGCCCCGCCATCGCCCGCCCCGGCAACGACAGCGGGTGCCGGAGCAGGGGCGGCCACGACGAGCCCGTCGTGCAGGTGCACCTGGCGGCCGCAGCGCCGGGCGAGGTCCTCGTCGTGGGTGACGACGACCAAGGTGATGCCACGCTCCCGGTGGAGGTCGAACAGGAGGTCCTGGACCACCGCGCCGGTGGCCGAGTCGAGGTTGCCCGTAGGCTCGTCGGCGAAGATCACGGAGGGGTCGTTGACCAGGGCGCGGGCGATCGCGACCCGCTGCTTCTGCCCGCCCGACAGGTCTGCGGCACGGCTGGAGGCCTTCTCCGCCACGTCCAGGCGCTCCAGCACGTCCAGGGCGCGGCGCCGGCGCGCCCCGGGACGGACACCGGCGATCCGCAGGGGCAGGACCACGTTCTCCAGGACCGTTTGGTCGGGGGTCAGGTAGAACTGCTGGAACACGAAACCGAACGCGGCGTTGCGCGTCTCGTTGAGCTCACGGGCCGTCATCGACGCCGCGGGCCTGCCGTCCAGGAACACCGTGCCGTGGGTCGGCGCATCGAGCAGCGCGAGCAGGTGCATCAGGGTGGACTTGCCGGAACCGGACTTCCCGACGACGGCCACGGACTCCCGGTGCCGGATCCGCAGGTCCACGCCCCGCAGCGCGGCGAAGCGGGTGTCCCCCCGGCCGTAGATCTTGACCAGGTTCTCGGCCTCGAGCACCGCGGACGTCATCGGATTCCCCCTGTCGGGGCGCCCGTCCCCCCGGACGGCCGCCGTGGGACCATGTCCCGCCCCCATCATGTGCGCAAGTTAACAGTAGCGGCGACCCGATCCGTGTCCCCACTAGTGCTGTCCTCTGCCGCACGGGCCGTGACCGCGGGCGACGACGCCCCCGGAAGGCAGGGCGGGCGGGGCCCGACGCAGCCCCTTGCGGCCGGCGCAGGATCCCCGACTCCTCCTGTCACGTAGCAATTCGCCCTTGCTAATGCGAAGAACTGGGCGATAGTTAACAGCACAGCTGTTCTTCGGCCGGGGGTTCAGGCTCCGCGGGACGGGCGCACGATCCGTCCGGGCCGGACGACGAGCAGCACGACGTGACGGGGGTCCGTCCGCGCGGGGGCGCGGGAACGATACCGGTGGGGTCGTGCGGCACGCTGGCGGTCCTGGGGTGGGCCCGGGCCGACGAGGGGATACAGGAGATACATCGACATGACTACTACGAGAAAACTGGCTGTCGCCGGTGCCTCGGCGACCGTGCTGGTGGGGGGCCTGTTCATGGGCGCCCCGGCCGCGGTCGCCGCACCGGGCGACGCGCCGCCGGGCGGAGTTCCACCCGGCGCAGCCGCCCCGGTGGTCGAGGAGCCCGCACCGCCGGCACCGCTCGTCCCGGAACCGGCACTGGTCGTCCAGGAGGCACCGGTCGTCGCACCGCCGCCACCGGTCGTCCAGCTGGCGCCGGTCGTCGAGCTGGCGCCGGTCGTCGAGCAGGCGCCCGTCGTCGCACCGCCGCCACCGGTCGTCGAGCAGGCGCCCGTCGTCGCACCGGCACCGGTCGTCGCACCGCCGCCACCGGTCGTCGAGCAGGCGCCCGTCGTCGCACCGGCACCGGTCGTCGCACCGCCGCCACCGGTCGTCGAGCAGGCGCCCGTCGTCGCACCGGCACCGGTCGTCGCACCGCCGCCACCGGTCGTCGAGCAGGCGCCCGTCGTCGCACCGGCACCGGTCGTCGCACCGCCGCCACCGGTCGTCGAGCAGGCGCCCGTCGTCGCACCGGCACCGATTGTCGAGCAGGCACCGGCCATTCAGACGGCCGCACCCGCGGTCGAGCAGGAACCGACGGCATCCCTCCTGGAGACGGCCGCACCCGCGGTCGAGCAGGAACCGACGGCATCCCTCCTCGAGACGGCCGCACCCGCGGTCGAGCAGGAACCGACGGCATCCCTCCTCGAGACGGCCGCACCCGCGGTCGAGCAGGAACCGACGGCATCCCTCCTCGAGACGGCCGCACCCGCGGTCGAGCAGGAACCGACGGCATCCCTCCTCGAGACGGCCGCACCCGCGGTCGAGCAGGAACCGACGGTGCGGGAGGTCGCCGCACAGGCGACGTTGGACGCGGTCGTCAACGAGGGCCTCAACGTGGACACGTTCCTCGAGATGGCACCGATGCATCAGCCGGCCGGCGCTGGAGTGCTCACGGCACTGCTGGCGGCGGCGGTCGCCCTGCCCGGAGCCCTGGCGCTCCGGGCCCGACGGCTCGGCCGCGCCTGAGGCCGAGCTCCGGACCGGGACGGTGCCGCCCTGCGGACGGGACCGTCCCGGTCCCCTTGAACGACAAGGACAGCATGACCGCGAACACCCTGCCGGCCCAGCCGCTCACCGACCGGTCCGCGGTCCGGGATCCGCACGCCCGCGTGGCCGCCGTCGTGACGCTGGGCGCCGCGGTGCTGTGGATCGCGCTGATGAACCAGTGGTTCATCCTCCAGGAGGTCTTCGGCCACACGCCGGTGGCAGCCGCGCCCGTGGGACTGCGGATCGACGCCGTCGGCTTCGACGCGGACGTGCTCCCCTACGACCCGACGGACGAGGACCTCGCAGGCGGCTCGCTCGTGCCGCCGCAGACCTACAGCGGCTACCGGCTCACGCCGTACGGGATGCCCGGCGAGGGGTCGACGAACACCACGTACATCGCCGGGCACAGCTACGACGAGGTGGAGCTGCCCTTCAACAAGCTGAGCGACCCGGCCCTGGTCGGTGAGGAGCTCGAGGTCGAGACCGTGGACGGGACCCTCGACTACGTGGTGGACTCGGTGACCACCTATGAGAAGGACACGCTCAAGGACAGCGACATCTGGCAGGTCGTCCCGAACCGCATCGTCCTGATCAGCTGCTACATCCAGGACGCGGTCGGCAAGAACGTCGTCGTCACGGCGTCGCCCGCTCCGTGACCGATGGGCGGGTCCCCGCACCTGCCGCCGTGCCGCGGCTCAGCGCAGCCCCACCGGCCGTTCCAGGGCGAGGCCTAGGAGCTCGTCGATCAGCTCGGCGTAGTCGAGTCCGGACGCGGCCCACATCCGCGGGTACATCGAGATCGGCGTGAACCCGGGCATCGTGTTGATCTCGTTGATGACGACCCGCCCGTCGGCGGTGTAGAAGAAGTCGGCACGGCACAGGCCCTCACCGTCCAGCGCCTCGAAGGCGGCCACGGCGCTGCGGCGGATCGTCCCGATCGCCTCCTGCGGCAGGTCCGCCGGGCAGCTGAGCCTCGCGGAGGCCTGCGAGACGTACTTCGCCTCGAAGTCGTAGAACGCGTGCTCGTCGACAATCTCGATCTCGCCCGGCATGGAGGTCCGGGGGGCGCCGGTCCCGCGGCCCTGGAGGACGGCGCACTCGATCTCCCGTCCTGCGATCCCTGCCTCGACCACCAGCTTTCGGTCGTGCTCGCGGGCGGTCTCGATCGCGGCGTCCAGCTCCTCGGCGCAGCCCACCTTCGTGATGCCGAAGGAGGACCCCGCGCGGGCGGGCTTGACGAACACGGGGAAGCCCAGCGCGGCGATGCGCTCGCGCACGCCCTGGGGGTCCAGGGCCCACTGCCGGTCGGTCACCACCGTGTAGGGGCCCACCGCCAGTCCGGCCGCCTCGAAGGCGAGCTTCATGAAGTGCTTGTCCATCCCCACCGCGGAGGCGGTGACGCCGCAGCCCACGTAGCGCAGGTCGGCGAGCTCGAGCAGTCCCTGCAGGGTGCCGTCCTCCCCGAAGGGGCCGTGCAGCAGGGGCAGCACCACGTCGATGTGCCGGTCGCGGCTGACGGTCTGCCCGCAGGGACCGTCCTGGCGCACGATGAGCTCGCTCTCCCCGACCTTCAGCGGCAGGCTCACGAGATCGTCGCCCACGGGCAGCTCGGCGATCGGGTTCGCGTCGAGCAGGGCCTCCAGCTCTGCCTGCGGGCAGAGGAACCACTCGCCGGAGGTGGCGATGCCGACGGTCACGACGTCCCACTTCTCCCGGTCGATGGCGCGCAGCACTCCGCGAGCCGTGATGAGGGAGATGGAGTGCTCGCTGGAGCGTCCGCCGAACAGCACGGCGACGCAGGGGCGGGGGGTCATGGGGCGGTCCCTTCGGATTTGATCTCACGGCCCAGCAGCAGCGGGGCCACGTCGTCGATGGTGATCTCCTCGCGGAGGATGGCCACGACGGCCTCGGTGATGGGCATGTCGACGCCGTGTCGGCGTGCCAGGGCGAGCACGGCCGGGGCGGACTTGATGCCCTCGGCGGTCTGGGTCATCTCCTCCTGGACCTCCGCAGGGGTGAGACCCAGGCCGAGGAGCCGGCCCGCGGTGCGGTTGCGGGACAGCGGCGAGGAGCAGGTCGCCACGAGGTCCCCCAGCCCGGCGAGACCGGAGAGGGTCTCGAGCCGGCCCCCGAGGGCCAGCGCGAGCCGGGTGGTCTCCGCGAGCCCGCGGGTGATGATGGAGGCCTTGGAGTTCTCCCCGAAGTGGCGGCCGTCGGCGATGCCCACGCCGAGGGCGATGACGTTCTTGACGACGCCGCCGATCTCGGTGCCCACCACGTCCGTGTTCGTGTAGGGACGGAAGTAGCGGGTCCGGCAGGCGTGCGCCACCCAGGTGGCCAGTTCCGTGGCGGGGGCCGCCACGACGGAGGCCGTGGGCTGCTCCTCGGCGATCTCCATGGCCAGGTTGGGTCCGGAGAGCACGCACGTGCGCGCCCGCCAGTGCTGGGCGCCCCGGCCGGTGTCCCGCCCCAGCTCCTCGGCGACCACCTCGCTCATCCGCAGCCCGGTGGCCCGCTCGAGACCCTTGGCCAGGGACAGCACGACCGCGTCCCGCTCGAGGTGCCCGGCCACGGCGGCCAGCTGGGCGCGCAGCGACTGGGCGGGCACGGCGAGGACCACGAGGTCCGCCCCGCGCACGGCGGCGGCGAGGTCGGCGGTGATCTCCAGGCGCGCGGGCAGCCGGATGCCGGGGACGTAGCGGTCGTTGACGCGGGTGCGCGCGGTGTGGTCCATCGCGGCCGAGCTGCGTCCCCACAGCGCCACGGCCCGCCCGATCGGCTCGGCCCGGGCGTGCGCGGACTCCCGGGCGCTGTCGGCGAGGATCTTGGCGAAGGTCGTGCCCCAGGACCCGGCGCCGAGGACGGCGATCCTGCGCGGCCCGGCGGCGGGCAGGCCGTCGGGGAGCACTGCGCCGGTCCCGGGCGGCGTCACAGGTGGCCTCCTCGGCGGCGGTCCCAGAGGCCGGCCGGTGCGTCCGCCCCGCGCAGCACCGCGAGCTCCCGGGTCACGGCGTGCATGACGGCGTCGGTGGCCTCCTCGAGCCGTGCCGCGTGCCGGCCCACCGGACGGGTCAGGTCGGGGACGTCGTCCCGCCACGGCGTGAGGTCCACGGGCGGCCCGATCCGCACGCGCACGTCCTTCCGAGGGAAGAGGCTGACCGTGCGCCGGCCGGTGGAGCAGTCGTGGTCGAGGACCTCCTGGTCCCCCCAGTGCGCCACCGGGACCACCGGGGCCCCGGTGGCCAGGGCCAGGCGCACGGCTCCCGTGTGCCCGGTCATCGGCCAGCGGTCGGGGTCGCGGGTGAGGGTCCCCTCGGGGTAGATCACCACGGCGCCGCCGGAGGCGAGCTCGGCGCGGGCGGCCGTGAGCGCCGCCGCGGCGTCCGCGGTGCCGCGCAGCACGGGGACCTGGCCCGTGGCCCGGAGCACCGCCCCCACCCCGGGAGCGCGGAACAGCGACTCCTTCGCCAGGAACCGCGGCATGATCCCGTTGTCGTAGAGCGTGATGGCAACCGTCAGGGGATCGAGCTCGGTGAGGTGGTTGGGCACCACGATGAACCCGCCCTCGGCCGGCAGGTGCTCCTCCCCCGTCCAGCGCAGCCGGGCCACCAGCCGGTAGGCCGGTCTGACGACGCCCGCGAGCCCGCGGAACAGGCGGCGGTTCGAGGTGCGGCTCATCGGCGGGCCCGGCTCACTCGCCGTCGAGCTCGAAGGACGCCCCGAGCCCCGTCAGCTTGTCGGTGAAGTGCTCGTAGCCGCGCTTGATCAGCTCGACGCCCGTCACGTGCGAGACCCCGTCGGCCGCCATCGCCGCGATCAGATGGGAGAAGCCGCCGCGCAGGTCAGGGATGTTGATCTCGGACGCCTGCAAAGGGGTCGGCCCGGAGATCACGGCCGAGTGCACAAAGTTGCGCTGCCCGAAGCGGCACGGCACGGAGCCCAGGCACTCGCGGTGCAGCTGGATCGTGGCCCCCATCCCGTTGAGGGCCCCGGTGAAGCCGAAGCGGTTCTCGTAGACGGTCTCGTGGACGATGGACACGCCCTTGGCCTGAGTGAGGGCGACGACGAGCGGCTGCTGCCAGTCGGTCATGAAGCCCGGGTGGACGTCGGTCTCCACGATGAGCGGGTTGAGGTCCCCGCCGGGATGGTAGAAGCGGATGCCGTCCTCGGTGATGTCCAGGCCGCCGCCGATCTTCCGAAAGGTGTTGAGGAAGGTCATCATGTCGGACTGCCGGGCCCCGGCCACGAAGATGTCGCCGCCGGTGGCGAGCGCGGCCGAGCCCCAGGATGCGGCCTCGATGCGGTCGGGCATGGCCCGGTGCCGGTAGCCGGTGAGCTCGGGGACGCCCTCGATGCGGATCACCCGGTCGGTCTGGACGGTGATGATGGCGCCCATCTTCTGCAGGATCGCGATGAGGTCCATGATCTCGGGCTCGGTGGCCGAACCTCGCAGCTCGGTGTGGCCGTCGGCCCGGGTAGCGGTGAGCAGCACCTGCTCGGTCGCGCCGACCGAGGGGTAGGGCAGCTCGACCTTGGCGCCGTGCAGGCCGTGCGGGGCGCTCATCCGGATCCCCGACTCCAGCTTCTCGACCCGGGCACCGAAGTGGCGCAGCACGTCGAGGTGGTAGTTGATGGGCCGGTCGCCGATCTTGCACCCGCCGAGGTCGGGGATGAACGCCTCGCCGATGGCGTGCAGCAGGGGACCGCACAGCAGGATCGGGATCCGGGAGTCCCCGGCGTGGGCGTCGATGTCGGCGTGCCGCGCCGTGGTCACGTTGGACGGGTCCAGGGACAGCCGGCCGTCCTCGCACCCCACGTCGACCCCGTGCAGCGCCAGCAGGTTGGTGACGACCTGGACGTCCTTGATCTCAGGGACGTTCGCCAGGACGGACGGTGTCGAGCCCAGGAGGGCGGCCACCATGGCCTTGGGGACGAGGTTCTTGGCACCTCGCACGGTGACCTGCCCGGACAGGGGAATCCCGCCCGTGATGTGCAGTGCGCTGCTCATGACCTTCCGATCTGCTGTTGCCGGGCCACTCCCGAGCGGGAGCGGCACCCGTACAGTGTAGGTTCCCCGGCGCGGGCGCTCGCACAAGGGCCGGCGTCCTGCGTGTTCAGGACAGCACGACGGCCCGGCGGGCCGTTGAGGGCTCCGCCGGGCCGTGCCGTGCGTGGCGAGGTCAGGTGCGGGCGGGCAGCGTGGTCGGCTTGAACGCGGGACGGCCCGCCTCGAACGCGACGATGTCCTCCTCGCGCTGAAGGGTGAGGCCGATGTCGTCCAGGCCCTCCATGAGGCGCCAGCGCGTGTAGTCGTCGATGGAGAACGGCACGGTGACCGTGTCGCACGTCACGGTGCGGGACTCGAGGTCGACCTCGATCTCGGTGCCGGGGTGCTCCTCGATCAGCTTCCACAGCAGCTCGACGTCCCCCTGGTCCACCTGCGCGGCCAGCAGGCCCTGCTTCCCCGAGTTGCCGCGGAAGATGTCCGCGAACCGGGAGGAGATGACGGCCTGGAAGCCGTAGTCGCGCAGCGCCCACACCGCGTGCTCGCGGGAGGAGCCGGTGCCGAAGTCGGGTCCGGCCACCAGCACGGAGCCGCGCCGGTAGGGCTCCTGGTTGAGCACGAAGTCCTCGTTCTTGCGCCACGCGGCGAACAGGGCGTCATCGAAACCGGTCTTGGTGATCCGCTTGAGGTAGACGGCCGGGATGATCTGATCGGTGTCCACGTTGGACTGGCGAAGCGGGACGCCGACACCCCGGTGGGTGGTGAACTTCTCCATGGCAGGGCCTTTCTGGGCTTCGGGTCGAGGGCTCAGGCGCCGGTGGACACGAGGTCCGTGGGGACGCCGGCGGGCCCGAGGTCGGACGGGGAGGAGAGTGTGCCGCGCACGGCGGTGGCGGCGGCCACCACGGGCGAGACGAGGTGGGTGCGCCCGCCCTTGCCCTGCCGGCCCTCGAAGTTGCGGTTCGACGTCGAGGCGCACCGCTCGCCGGGGGCGAGCTGGTCCGGGTTCATGCCCAGGCACATCGAGCAGCCCGCGAAGCGCCAGTCCGCGCCGAACTCCGTGAACACCCGGTCCAGGCCCTCGGCCTCGGCCTGCAGCCGCACCTTCGCGGAGCCGGGCACCACCATCATCCTCACGTTCTCGGCCTTGGCGCGGCCCTTGACGATCTCCGCCGCCGCCCGCAGGTCCTCGATCCGGGAGTTGGTGCAGGAGCCCAGGAAGACGGTGTCCACCGGGATCTCCTTCATCGGCGTGCCGGCGGCCAGGCCCATGTACTCGAGGGCCCGGCGGGCATTGGCCTTGTCGTTCTCGTCCCCGATGTCCTCGGGATCGGGGACGGGCTGGGACAGCGGGACGCCCTGGCCGGGGTTGGTGCCCCAGGTGACGAACGGCTCCAGCTCGTTCGCGTCGAGGAACACCTCCGCGTCGAACACGGCGTCCTCGTCGGTGCGCAGGGTCCGCCAGTACTCGACGGCCGCGTCCCAGTCGGCGCCCTCCGGCGCGTGCGGGCGCTCCCGGACGTAGTCGAAGGTGGTGTCGTCGGGGGCGATCATGCCCGCGCGGGCACCGGCCTCGATCGACATGTTGCAGATGGTCATCCGGGCCTCCATGGACAGGGCGCGGATGGCCGAACCCCGGTACTCCAGGACGTAGCCCTGTCCGCCGCCCGTGCCGATCTTCGCGATCACGGCGAGGATGATGTCCTTGGCGGACACCCCCGGGCGCAGTGTGCCCTCGACGTTGATGGCCATGGTCCGGAACGGGGCGAGCGGCAGCGTCTGGGTGGCCATCACGTGCTCGACCTCGGAGGTGCCGATGCCGAAGGCCAGCGCGCCGAACGCGCCGTGGGTGGAGGTGTGGGAGTCACCGCAGACCACCGTCATCCCGGGCTGCGTGAGGCCCAGCTGGGGGCCGACCACGTGCACGATGCCCTGCTCGGCGTCCCCGAGCGGGTGCAGGCGCACGCCGAACTCGGCGCAGTTGGCCCGGAGGGTCTCGATCTGCTTGCGGGAGGTGTCGTCGGCGATGCGGGAGAAGATGTCCTGCGTGGGTGTGTTGTGGTCCTCCGTGGCGATCGTGAGCTCGGGACGGCGCAGGGGGCGGCCCGCCAGGCGCAGTCCCTCGAAGGCCTGCGGCGAGGTGACCTCGTGGAGCAGGTGGAGGTCGATGTAGAGCAGGTCCGGCCGCCCGTCCTCACCCTGACGCACGAGGTGGTCCGCCCAGACCTTCTCGGCGAGGGTGCGCCCGTCCGCGGCCCCGGAGGCCGTGGCGGAGGTCGTGGAGGGGGTGGAGGACTGGTAGTCCGGCATGGCGGATCCTTCCGTGCTGCCTGTGCGACGTGTTTCTTCCATGGTCGATGCCCTGCTGTCACTGGGCCAGCTTTCGGGCTTGCTTCTCATATGCTGAGACGGCAGTATCAATGCATGGACACATCTGGACACATGGACCCGTCCGGCGCCCCCCTCGGCACGCCGCTCGGCGGGCAGGGCACCGGGGAGGCGCTCGCGCTGACCTCGACCACGGCACCCAGCGGGGTGGGTGTGGTCGACAAGGCCGCGGTGATCCTCGACGCCCTCGAGGCCGGGCCGGCGACGCTCGCCCAGCTCGTCAGCGCCACGGGACTCGCCCGTCCCACCGTGCACCGGCTGGCCGTGGCACTAGCCCACCACCGGTTCGTGGGCCGGGACATCCAGGGCCGCTTCGTGCTCGGCTCGCGGCTCGTGGAACTGGCGTCCGCGGCCGGCGAGGACCGCTTGATCGCCGCCGCCGGTCCCGTCCTGATGAACCTGCGGGACGCCACCGGCGAGTCCGCGCAGATCTTCCGCCGACAGGGCGACTGGCGCGTGTGCGTGGCGTCGGCCGAGCGGCCGATCGGGCTGCGGGACACCATCCCGGTGGGCACGCAGCTGTCGATGAAGGCGGGCTCCGCCGCGCAGGTGCTCGTCGCGTGGGAGGACCACGACCGTCTGCTCGAAGGCCTGCGCCACGCCCGGTTCTCCGCGACCGTGCTGGCCGGGGTGCGCCGCCGGGGCTGGGCACAGTCGCTCGGCGAGCGCGAACCGGGCATCGCCTCCGTCTCCGCGCCGGTTCGCGGGCCCTCGGGCCGGGTGATCGCCGCGGTGTCGATCTCCGGGCCGATCGAACGGCTCACCCGCCAGCCGGGCCGGCTGCACGCCGAGGTCGTGGTGCAGGCCGCGCGCCAGCTCACGGAAGCGGTCCGGGCCACCACCCAGTAGCCGGACTCCGGCGGCCCCGTCCCGCGGCGGGGCCGGCCCCGGTGGGGAGCGAGCTGCGCCGTCGCCACGGTGCCGACTTCGAGGTCGTGGTCTGCACCGACTGCCCCCACGCGCGGGCGGCTTTCGCGGGCCTCCGGTGCCGGAGGGTCCGGGTCTGCACGATCCCGAGCTGCCGGTCCTGGTCCTTCAGTTCACCTCGCCGCCGACCGTGCTGGTGAATCCTAGCGACCCGGGGATCGCCGACGCGATCGGGCTGAACCGGCCACCGCCCGCGGACAAGGTCGTCGACGTCGTCGGCGCGGGCCCCGCCGGGTTCCTGCGCACGGGCGGAACCCGGGGGATCGAGGACGTTGTGCTCGGCGGACCGGCCAAGCCGCCGCTGCTCCTGGAGACCAGCATGCCCGGCGTCTTCGCGATCGGCGACGTCCGGGCCGGCTCGTCCAAGAGCGCGGCGTCCGCCGTCGGGGACGGCGCCACGGTGGTGTCACTGCTGCACGGCCACCTGGCCGAGCAGCCGCCGGCCGGGCCCGGGGCTCAGCCGCGCAGGACGGCCAGGGCCCTCCGGAAGGCGGCGAAGGCCTCGAGCTCCGTCCGCACGGGTTCGACGACGGTGCGCCGGCCCGCTTCGGCCACCGACGCGCGCAGCCGGCGCCGCACCGAGCGCTCCCGCATCCGGGCGCCGAAGCCGGCGAGGATCCGGCCGGTCAGGGCCACGAAGAGACCGAGCACCACGCCGGCGAGGACGAGCAGCGTGGGCACGGGCAGCGGAAAGCCCTCGACGTACGGGGGCGGCGGGACGGGGATCTGGAACCACTCGAGCAGGAACAGCCCCAGGAGCCACACCAGGCCCGCGACCACCGCGAGCATCGCGAGCCACTGGACGACGTCGAAGACGAGCCACCACCAGGAGTTCCGCCCGGCCCGGAAGTCGGTGCGGGCGACGGCCTGGTCGATCGCGTCCGGCAGCTTCTGCTCGTGGGTGCGCGCGGCCTGCCGGACCGACCGGGTCCACGGCTCCGCGGCCCCGTCCGCGGCGTCGTGGGCGAAGGTGCGCACCGCGGAGTCGGCCGCCGCCCGCTGGGCGGCGCCCATCGGCGGCAGCGACGTCCGGTTGACCTCCGGGTTCACGGTCTCGCCCCGGTCGAGGTTCAGCCGCCGCATCGGGTCCTTGCGGAACTTCAGGAGCCACCGGGTGGCGATCCACCCGGTGTGACCCGCGGCGTGCAGGGCGTAGGACCGCCCGGCGGCCCGCGCGATCCCGGGCACGTTGGCGGCCTGAGCCAGACCGTCGGTGAGCCGCTCCTGCGCCGGTTCGGTGATCCCGGCCGGCTCCCCCTCCCCCGAGGCCTCGGCGAGCCGTGCGGCGGCGTCGTCGACGTCGGCGTCGAGCCGGGCGCCGGCCGCGGCCTTGGTGTCGGCCACCTGGCGGATCCGGGCGCGCAGGGCCTCGACGCCCTCCCCCGTCAGGGCCGAGACGGCCACCGGCTTCGACAGCCCCGTGGTGGGCAGCCCGTCCTGGGCGACGAGCTCCTCGAGGGAGGCCATCACGGCGGGGACCTCCGCGGGCGGCAGGCGGTCCACCTGGTTCATCACCACCATGGTCACCGCCCCGTGGCGGGCCAGGGGCGCGATGAAGTCCTGGTGGATGACCGCGTCGGCGTACTTCTGCGGGTCCACGACCCACACCACGACGTCGACCATGCCGACGAGACGCTGCACGACGGTGCGGTGGTGCAGGCTGACGGAGTCGAAGTCCGGCAGGTCGAGGAGGATCAGCCCGCCGGCCCCCTCCGCGGCGGGCCCGCCCGTGATCCGCTCCTTGACGCGCGTCCACCGGCCGGTGTCCCCGTGCCCCGTGGGCAGGGGCGTGTCGACGTGGTGGCGCTGGGAGACGCCGAGCCAGTCCAGCAGGGCCTCGCTGCCCGGCTCCCCCCAGACGGCCGCGAGCGGTTCCGAGGTGGTGGGGCGGCGGGCCGCCGCCCGGGCGATGTCCCGCCCCACGACCGCGTTGAACAGGGTGGACTTGCCGGACCCGGTCGCCCCGAAGAAGCCCACCACGGTGTGGTCGGCGGACAGGGACCGCCGCTCGGCGGCGCGGTCCAGGACGGTGCGGGACGCCGCCACGGCCTCCTCGTCGAGCCGTCCGGAGGCCAGCTCCGTGGCGCGCGCAAGCGCCGTGAGCCGTTCGGAGAGGGTCGGGGCCGCCTGCCGGGAGGGACTCACCGGCTCTCCCCCAGCGTCCGCCCCGCGGTGCGGATGCGCTCGGCCGCGGCCGCGAGGTCGTCGGCCTCCGGGTGCCCGTCCAGGACGTCGAGGCGCCGCAGGAACACGGACGCCTGCTGGTCCATGACCGTGTGGATCCGGGACTCGAGGTTCTTGCGGGCGTCCTCGGCCATCCGGCGCACGGCGTCCTCCCCGAAGACCGCCTCGAGCAGCTTGGTGCCCACCACGCCGGAGCCGCCGGCGATGCCGACCTCCAGGCCGGTGAGCCCGCCCGTCATGGAGAACACGCCGATCATGAGGATCACCGTCAGCGCGTTGACGCCCAGGGACATGGCCCGCGCCTTGGTCCGCTTGTCCGCGCCCTCGCGCTGGATGAGTTCCATGAGATCGCCCTGCCAGGCGCGCACCTGCTCGGCCGTGCGCTCGCGGAAGTCCGGGGGCAGCGAGCCGAGGTCGGACCCGCCGAGCAGGACCCGGCCGGCGGGCTCGTCCTGCCAGCGGCGCTCCGCGGTCTCGGAGGCGCGCGCGGCCTCCTCGACGATCACGGTCTGCAGGCCGGTCTCGATGGCCTCCTCGACCTGGACCTCGGGCGCGGGCCGCCCGCTGAAGAAGGCGGTGAGCCGGTCCCGCATCCGGCCGATCCCGGCCTCGAGGTTGCGGAAGAACTCGCCGGTGCCCACGAAGTCCTGCCAGCGGGCGAGGACCTCTCCGCGCAGCAGGGTCCCGTCGCGGGTCGACTCGACGACGGCGGCGAGCGCCTCGTCGAAGGCGCGGTCCACGTCGTGGCGCAGCTGCGCCTCGACGCGCTGCTGGGAGAGCACCGCGGTCCCGGCCGCGCCGGTGCGCTCGGCGATGGAGCGCACCGCGCCGCCGAGGGTCCGGCGGGCGATCTCCGAGCGGGAGGCGGCGTTGCGGCCCAGCTCGGCGAGGAAGTCCACGACGGGGTCGACGACGTGGGGCGGGAGCATGCCCGTCTCGTTGAGCGGTGACTCCGGGACGGTGAACACCGGGGCATCGCCCAGCCCCTGCTCTGCGAGCATCCGCCGGAGGTCCTCCTCGATCTCGGCCTCGAGCCCGTGCGGGACCCGGTCGAGGACCACGGCCACCGTGATGTCCCGCTGAGCGGCCTCGACGAGCAGCCGCCACGGCACGGCGTCGGCGTAGCGGTTCGCGGTGGTCACGAACAGCCACAGGTCGGCGGCGGCGAGCAGCTGCCCCGCGAGCCGGCGGTTCTCGTCGGAGATCGAGTCGACGTCCGGGGCGTCGAGCAGGGCGACGCCCTCGGGGATGCGTGGCTCGGCGAGCAGCACGAGGGCCTGGCCGTCCGCGGTGCCGGGCAGCGCGGACGGGGAGGCGGTGTCGGCGACGGTCGAGCCGGCGGGGATGACCTTCTGCGCGTGGATCCGGCTCAGGTGCGGGAGCACCCGCTGGGTCGAGAACGCCTCGGCGTCGCGCGGGTGGTGGATCAGGATGGGCTGCCGGGTGGTCGGGCGGATGGCCCCGGACCGGGTCACGGGGTGGCCCACGACCGCGTTGACCAGGGTCGACTTGCCGGCGCCCGTGGACCCGCCGACCACCGCGAGCAGCGGCGCGTCGAGGGAGCGCACCCGGGGCAGCACGTAGTCGTCCAGCTGGGCGACGGCGCGGTCGATGTCCTCCCGCTCGTGCAGCACGTTGGCCGTGGACAGCGGGAGGGTGGACGCCGCGAGCAGCGCCCGCGCGTCCTCGAGGGCGCTGAGGATCTCTGTCTGGTCGGTCACAGGGCCATTGTGCCAGTAAGCCTGCTGTGCACCTACGCGGCGCGGGGCCTCAGTGGCCCGTTCGGGCACGTCGATGCCCACGACCCGGGACACGTCCCGGCCGGAGCCCCGGTGACCTGTTCCCCCTGCCGGCTCAGCGGCGGGGGTCCCGCCCGTGGTCCTCGGCGTAGGCGGCGAAGACGTCCCGGGGCGTCTCCCCGGTGTGCCCGAAGGCCTCCCGCAGCTGGTGCGCGAGCTGTTCGAGGGCACCGTCGAGGCGCCGCGCGCCGGTGCGCACCTGCGGCGCGGAGGACGCGGCGGCCCGATCGCGCAGCTCGAGCGCGTAGGGCAGCTGCCGGGCGAGCGAGAGGTCCGGATCCTCCTCCTGGAAGTAGTACGTCTCGCCGTGCTGGGTGAAGTCGATCCGGGCCCTGGCCACCTCCGCGGCCAGGCCGTCGAGCACCCGGGCCGCCGTGACCGGGTCCTCCTCCCCGATGTCGTCGGCGTAGTCGACGTCGGCGAGGGACTTCAGCTCGAGTGCGAGGGAGCGGCGCCGGGACAGCGGCGGATAGATCTGGGTGAACCACGTCAGTGCCGCCGTCAGCAGGGCGAACCCGGTCAGCGCCTCGAGCGGGGTGGCCAGCCGGATCCAGGGGTCGGTGGCCACGACGTCCCCGAACCCCAGCGTCGCCAGGGTGACGAACGAGATGTAGAGCGCGTCGAGCAGATCGGGGTAGTCGACCGGGTCCACCCCTGGCGAGTACGTGAACCCGCCGGGGACGTGCGGCAGGTAGACGAGGGCCCAGCCGACGCCCTGCAGGAGCACCCACAGCACGACCACCGTGATCATCGACCCGGGGCCGACTGCCGAACCGAAGCGGTGTCCGGTGCGCCGGGAGATCCACCAGACGACCGACTGCACCCTGCCTCCGATGGCACCCGTGCCGCTGGGGTGCAGCAGGCTGTGGTACATGTCCCACAGCCCGACCACGATGACCGTGATTCCCAGCAGTGTCAGCAGCACGTCCACGTCGGCGTTCCGTTCCTGTCGATGACCGTTCCTGTCAATGACCGTTCCTCCGGGGACCCTACCCCTTCCGGCCCGGGCTGCTCCGGTCTTGGCCCGAGGACCGTCAGCGGGGCTACGGTGGGGGTCGGGCGCGAGCCGGACGGGTTCGGCGGCTCCCACGGACACCGGCGGAAGGACGCGCATGGACATCGACCTGGTGCTGGCGCTGTTCGCCGGAGCCGTCCTGCTGATCTCGGCGTTCTCGACGCTCCTGCAGCGGGCCAGTCTCCCCGGTCCCGTGCTCGCCCTCGGGTTCGGCGCGCTGATCGGGCCCCACGCGCTGGACCTGGTGCGGATCGGGGACTTCGGCCCGCCCCCGGGCACGCTGCTCGAGCAGGCGGCGCGGATCACCCTGGCCGTGGGACTGGCCGGGGTGGCCCTGCGCCTGCCGCACGGCTACTGGCGGCGTGATGTCCGCTGGGTCGGGGTCGTCATCGGCCTCGGCATGGTCCTCATGCTCACCGTGGCCACCGGCGTGCTGTGGGCGGCGCTCGGCGTGCCGTTCCTGCTGGCGCTGCTGCTGGGGGCCGTCGTCACCCCGACGGATCCGGTGGTCACCACCCCGATCGTCACGGGGTCCCTGGCCGAGGAGAAGATCCCCGAGCGGGTGCGGCACAACCTGTCGGCCGAGAGCGGGATCAACGACGGGCTCGCCTATCTGTTCGTCCTCCTGCCGGTGCTGCTGGTGACCGAGCCGGACCGCGCCTGGCACGAGCTGATGACCACGGTCCTGCTGTGGGAGGTGCTGGGCGCAGCCGTGTTCGGGGCGCTGCTCGGCTTCCTCCTGGGCCGGCTGTTCGTCCTCGTCCGCCGGCACGGACTCATGGAGGAGAGCTCCTACCTGGCCTTCGTCGTCCCGCTGGCGCTGGTCTTGCTCGGGACCGGCAAGCTGCTGGGCACCGACGCCCTGCTGGCCGTCTTCGTGGGCGTCGCCGCCTTCGGTCAGGTGATCCCTCAGCGCGACGAGGCGCAGGAGGACAAGGTCCAGGACGCCGTCGCCCGGTTGTTCCTGCTGCCGGTCTTCATCCTCCTCGGGCTGACGCTCCCGTTCGGGGAGTGGACGCGGCTCGGCTGGGTGCCACCCGTGGTCCTCGGTGCCGCGCTGCTGCTCCGCCGCCTCGTCGCCCTGTGGGCGCTCCGGCCGCTGCTGCGGAGCGTGCACGACCGCTCCGAGACGTTCTTCCTGAGCTGGTTCGGACCCATCGGCGTCTCCGCCCTGTTCTATGCCGCGCTGGCCGAGCGGCATACGGGCGACCACGAGATCTTCGTCTACACGACCTTGGCCATCACCCTGTCCGTGCTGATCCACGGTCTGTCCACCGCCCCGCTGAGCGCGTGGCTCCAGCACCGGGAGCCGGCGCGGAAACACCACGAGGAGATCGTTCCATGAGCGCGTCCCGTTCCGTTCCCGTCCACCGCACGGGAGGTGGTCGTCGTGTGGTTTGACGGCTGGCCCCAGATCCTGCGCATCGTCCTGATCGGCGCGGCGGCCTACGCCGCGCTGGTCGTGTGCCTCCGGATCTCCGGAAAGCGCACGCTCGCCCAGCTCAACGTCTTCGACTTCATCGTGACCGTGGCCCTGGGCTCCACGCTGGCGACCGTCCTCCTCAACACCGACGTCTCCTGGGTCGAGGGCGTGACCGCGTTCGGCCTTCTGGCCGGGTTGCAGCTGCTCGTCGCCTGGGTCTGCTCGCGCTGGCCACGCGTGCGCGGCTTCTTCACCGCCGAACCGGCGCTGCTGCTGGCCGAGGGACGGATCCGCCACGACGCCATGCGACGGAACCGGCTCACCGAGTCGGAGCTGCGCCAGGCCGTGCGCATGCAGGGCACCGGTGACCTCTCCCAGGTCGAGGCGGTCGTGCTCGAGACCAACGGCAAGCTCAGCGTCATCACGTCGAGCAAGTACGGCGACGGGTCCGCGCTCAAGGACATCCGCGGGATCGAGGCCCTGGGCGACGACGACCGGCGGAGCTCCGCCTGACCGGAGGGACGGACGGCCTGAGCACTGCGGGAGGGGCCGGTCCGTCGGGCCGGCCCCTCCCGCAGTGACGTCGCGCTCAGCCCAGCGAGGCGAGCAGGTCGGCGCAGGCCTGCTCGCAGCGGCGGCAGGCCTCGGCGCAGACCCGGCAGTGCTCGTGCATGCTCGCGTGCTGCTCGCACTCGTCGCCGCAGGACCGGCAGGCGGTCCGGCACGCCTCGAGCGCTGCGCGGGTGACGTCGACGTTGTGGCCGGTCTGGCGGGAGAGCACGCGACCGGTGGCCGCGCAGACGTCGGCGCAGTCCAGGTTCTTGCGGATGCACGTGGTCAGCTCCGCGACCATGTCCTCGGCCAGGCAGGCGTCGGCACAGGCGGTGCAGGTCTGGGCGCACTCGAAGCACGCGGCAATGCACTCGGCCAGCTTCTGCCGGTCGATGCTTCCCAGGTCCTTCGGGTAGGTCTCGAGCATGGAGGTCACGTGGGTCATGGTCTCGCTCCTTCGTCCGATCGACGGCCTGTCGTCACCGGCCGCTCGTTCCGCGGCGCCGGCAGGGACGCGACGCTGCCGCGCCCCACACGACCGACAGTAGACTTTTCGTTCCACCGGGTGAACCCCGGGACGCCGGAGATCCGACGAGGCCCACCAGGAGCCGGCGGTCCCGCGGCGCCCGCAGCGCTGCGGGACCGCCGTCGGAGCGGGCCGCTCGGACTCACTCGCCGAAGACGGCCTCGGTCACGTGGGTTGGCTTCTCGTACTGCCGGTCCGGGAGGTGCCGCAACGCCTCGAGGACCGAGTCGTCGGCGCCGGAGTCCTGTGCTCCCCGCACGATCTCGTCCTTGCCGACCGGGTAGTCCAGGCCGCTGAGGTGCTTCTGCAGCTCGATGGGATCGGGCTTGTCGGACATGGGGGTCTCCTCGTCGTCGCCGGGTCTCGTCCCGCCGGCGCGGGGGGACACGAACGAATCCAGTCTGTCAGCCTGCTTGCCGTTCGTCAGCCCCGCGTGCGCCGAGGCGGGGCCCGGGGCGACCGTGTGCCGCCGCGCTCACGAGCCGGAACGGCCCTCCTGCTCGAGCAGGCGCAGCCGCTCCCGGTACTCCTCCTCGGTGAGCTCTCCGGCGGCGTGGCGCTCCAGCAGGCCGTCGCGGGCCCGGCGCAGGCCGAGCCGGGTGCGCGACCTGCGGCCCCAGCGGGTGTTCTGCCCGTAGCGTGCCACGAGCCATCGGACACCCCGCGCCACGGTCCACGCCGCGGCGGCGACCAGCAGGGCCCAGGACATCACCTCCCAGCCCTGGAAGGGCGTCAGTCCCAGTACGACCACGGTCCCACCCGTCCCTCCGACGTCGTCCGTCGTTCCTGATCCGGCGCCCGGTCCCGCGTGCGCTCGGTGGCCGGAGACTAGCAGTCGCCTCCGACGCCGGGCCGGGTCCGCACCGGCCGCGACGGATCGATGCCTCCCGGGCGCGCGGTGCCGCCGACGGGATCAGCGGGTGAGGGTGCCGATCCCCTCGAGGATCGCCTCGTGCACGCGCGGGTCGCTCAGCGGCAGGAAGTGCCCGCGCGTGCCGAGCCGGACGTTGCGGGCTCCCTCGAGGCGGCTGCCGCCCGGGATGTGGGGGTCGAACAGGCCGTAGACGGAGACGATGTGCCGGTTGACCTCCCGGCTGGTGGTCAGCGCGGTGAGCTCCGGGGAGTGCGGCAGGAACACACGGATCGTCGGGAGGGGCAGGAGCCGGGCCAGCTCGGAACCGGAGAAGGGGGTGTTGACGGCCACGAGGCCCTGGATGGCCGTGTGCTCGTTGTGGTGGGCCAGGAGGTACTTGCCGATGAGCCCGCCCTTGCTGTGGGCCACCAGCACGCAGCGCTCGAGCCCCTCCCGCCGGATGTGCGCGTCGACCAGCGCCGCCATGTCCTCGATGGTCCCGGTGTTGAACCTCAGGTCCTCCACCACGTGGACGTCGTGGCCGTGCTCCCGCAGCAGCCCGGCCACGGGGAGCAGGAACGTCCACGACTCGTAGATGCCGGGGATCAGCACGACCGGTGTCCTCCCCGGCTCTCCCGGGCCCCGGTAGTGGGCGGGGTCCCAGCGGCCCAGGAGGCCGGCGGCCTGCCACCGGACCGCGTAGACGTAGTCCCGGGCCCAGGCCGCGAGATTGACGCCCGTCTCGCTCAGCCGGTGCGGGATCACGCCGGGCTCCCGGGACGGGGTCGGCAGGCGTCGAGAAAGGGGGCGCATGCGGCGGCGAGCTCCTGGGGGTCGGTGTGCTGGACGTTGTGCGGGGCGCCGGGGATCTCGAGGAAACGGGCGTCGGGCGCCGCCTGGACCAGGCGGCGCGCCCAGTCCCGCCGGGCGATGGGGTCGCGGGAGCCGCGCACGACCAGGCCGGGGGGCGTGCAGCCCCGGATGTCCTCCTCGATCCGGTCCCGGAGCATGTGCCGGGTGGTGCGCAGATAGCGGAGGGGGCCCATCCGGAAGTAGTCGCGGAGGACCGCGGCGTTGGTGGACGGCGGCTCGCGCAGGGTGTCCCGCAGCAGCCGCCACCCCTGGCCGAGCAGGCTGCGGGCGGCCGGGTCCACGGTCGGCCCCACGAGCACGTAGCCCGCCCACATCCCGGGGTGGTCCTTGACCGTGTCCACGGCGACCTGGCAGCCCATGGAGTGGCCGACGACGACGGGGGCCTCCAGTCCCAGCGCCGCGACCGCTCCCGCGACCACGTGGCCGAGCTCGGGCACCGTCAGGGCGTGCGCGGGGCGGGGCGCGGTCCCGTAGCCCGGCAGGTCGAGGGCGTAGACGTCGTGCGTGGTCGCGAGCGCGTCCGCGAGGCGCAGGAAGTAGTTGCCCGACATCCCGATGCCGTGCACGAGGACCACCGGGGGCCGCGCCGGGTCGAAGGTCCCGCGCACGTCCACCGGGTGGGTCCCGGCGACGACGCGCCGTCGCTCGAGGCCGGGGTGCCGCCCCGCCCTCATCGGCGGGTGTCCTCGAGCGCCCGGCGCTCGACGTCGAGCGGGTCCTGACGCGCGGCGAAGGCCGCGCGCTGCCGCCGGGCACCGGAGCCGTCCCGGAGGACGCCGGCCACCACGGACTCCACCTGTTCTGCCTCGCCCCACTCCGCGAGCACGGGGTGCACGACGGCGAGCAGCTCGGCCACGACGTCCCCGGCCGGAGCGGGCGCGGCGGAGGCCGGGCCGATCAGCGGTCCCTCGACGCCGGCCCTGCCGGCCTGCCAGGACCAGGTCCGCAGCTGGGCCCCGCTCACCGGCGGCGCCGGGAGGCCCGCCCGCCACTGTCGGGAGGCCGTCTCGACCAGCGCGAGGGCGACGGCGCGCGCGCCCACCGCGCGGGCGGCGGTGCCGGCCAGTCCGCGTCCGTGGCGGATGGCGGCGCTCTGGTCCGCGAGGCCGGTCAGCGGAGGGCCTGCGACCTCGATCTGCTCCTGCTGCAGCTCGGTGGTGATCGCGTGGGCCGCCGCCGTCGCCGGGGAGGATCGGACGGCGGCGGCGTGCGCGCGCACGGCGTCCACGAGGAGCAGGCCTTCCTCCACGCCGAAGGTGCGGGTGGGGCCGGTGGTCCCTGCGGGGGACGGGTGCGGGAAAACGGTGATCACCACCATCCGGGACGGGCTGGAGCGGTGCGGACGGGCGAGGCGGGAGGCCCCGCCGTCGTCGCCGGGCGTCCCCCGGCTCACTGCGGAGCGTAGCACCGGATGCCTGCCCGGCCGACCCGCTCACGGGGCCCCGGGTCGCCGCGCCACCTCCTGGCGCGGCGACCCGGGGCGTCCCGCACAGCCTCCGCGGAGCAGGGTGAGGACCGCCGAGCCGCTGCTGACGGCCGGCGGGGCGGCGCCACCCGGAGCGTGGCCGGGGCGGAGCCGCAGGGTGGGTCCGGGCAACGCCCCGCCGGCCGCCCGCACGTACCCCTCCCGCACCACGACCGGCTCAGCTCCTGCCGCAGGGTGTCCATCCCGGCGATCTCCGCCTCCGCGGGAACGAGGTCCTTGCCGAGCAGGATCTCGCTCCTCCGCACGGCCGGCTCGTGGTGCGGGATCATCATCCGGGCGCACATCCGGTCCGCGTCGTCGTGCTCGGGAGAGCTCCGTCGCGGCCCCGGAGGCGTGTCCGGTGCTCGTGGCCACGGGAGCGGAGGTGGCCGGAGCGGTGGTCTCCGGGCCCGTGCCGGCGCCTGCTCGGGGGTGTCGGTGCCGCAGCCGGCCGGGGCGGGGCGAGCGCGAGGGCGGGGAGAGCGGTGGATCGGTTCACGCAGCGTCATCCGCTGGTCACCGGTCGTGCCGGGGGTCGGGATCTCGGTGGGTCAGGGGGTGGGGACCGTGGTGGACTGCTCGGCGGGACGACGGTTCTCGGTGCCGGTCGTGGCCAGACGCGCCGGATCCAGGTCGAGCCGGCGCAGCAGCTGGGCGTTCAGTGCCACGACGATCGTGGACACCGACATCAGCACCGCCCCGACGGCCGGGGACAGGACGATCCCGATCGGGGCCAGCACGCCCGCGGCCAGGGGCACGGCGATCACGTTGTAGCCGGTCGCCCACACGAGGTTCTGGATCATCTTCGTGTAGCTGGCCCGCGACAGGTCCATCAGCGACAGCACCGACCGGGGGTCGTTGCCGGCCAGGACGACGCCGGCCGACTCCATGGCCACGTCGGTGCCGGCCCCGATGGCGATGCCGACCTCCGCCCGGGCCAGGGCCGGGGCGTCGTTGACGCCGTCGCCGACCATGGCCACGATCAGGCCACGGGACCGGAGCTCGACGACCTTGGTGTCCTTGTCCTGCGGCAGGACCTCGGCGAAGACCTCGTCGATGCCCAGTTCGGCGCCCACGGCCTCTGCGACCGGGCGGGCGTCGCCGGTGATCATGGCGACCTTCACCCCGCGGGCCTGCAGGGCGCGCACCGCCGCCCGGGACTCCGGCCGGACGCGGTCCTCCAGCGCCACGGCGCCGATGACCTGCCCGTCGCGCAGGACGTGCAGCACGCCGGCCCCGCGCCGGGTCCACTCCTCCGCCGACCCGGCGACCTCGGCCGGGACGGACGCCCCGAGCTCCCGCAGCATGTTCGGCCCGCCCACGGTGACCTCGGTGCCGTCGACCGCAGCGCGCACCCCCCGCCCGGTCACGGAGCGGAACTCCGTCCCGCGCCGCGCCGGCCGGTCGCGCTCCGGGTGCTCCGCCGCGGCCGCGACGACGGCGCGGGCCACGGGGTGCTCGCTGTCGGACTCGGCCGCCGCCGCCAGGGCCAGCAGCTGCGCCGCCGAGATCCCCGCCGCGGGAACGGTGCCGGTGACGGCGTGGGCCCCCTCGGTGAGGGTGCCCGTCTTGTCGAAGAGCACCACGTCGACGGTGCGCATCCGCTCGACGGCCATCCGGTTCTTGATCAGGACGCCGGAGCGGGCCGCGCGCTCGGTGGAGATGGCGATGACCAGCGGGATCGCCAGACCCAGGGCGTGGGGGCAGGCGATGACCAGGACGGTCACGGTGCGGACGACGGCGTCGCCCGGGCTGCCCACCAGCGTCCAGGCGACGGCGGTGAGGACGCCGGCACCCAGGGCGAACCAGAAGAGCAGGGCCGCGGCCCGGTCGGCCAGCGCCTGGGCGCGGGAGGAGGACTCCTGGGCCTCGGCCACCATCCGTTGGATCCCGGCCAGCGTCGTGTCCTCGCCCACGGCACCGATCCGCACGCGCACCGCACTGTCGGTGGCCACGGTCCCGGCCACCACGGTGTCACCGGTGCGGCGGCCGACGGTCCTCGATTCGCCGGTGATCATGGACTCGTCGAACTCCGCCGCACCGTCGACGATCGCCCCGTCGGCGGGGACACGGGCACCGGAGCGCACCAGTACGACGTCGCCGACCGCCAGTTCGGCGACCGGGACGGTGCGGACCTCGGTCCCGGTGACCTTCTCCGCCTCGTCGGGCAGGAGGGCGGCCAGGGCGTCCAGGGCGGAGGAGGCCGCTCCGAGGGCGCGCATCTCCGTCCAGTGGCCGAGCAGCATGATGACGACCAGCAGGGCCAGCTCCCACCAGAAGTCGAGGTCGAACCCGCCGATCCCCAGGGTCGTCACCCAGGAGGCCGTGAAGGCGACGGTGATGGCCATGGCGATCAGCAGCATCATCCCCGGTTGCCTCGACCGCAGCTCGGTGAGCCCCCCGCGGAGGAAGGGGGCCCCGCCCCAGAGGAAGATCACCGTGCCCAGCACCGGAGGGACCCAGGAGGAGCCGGGGAACTCGGGGACGCGGTAGCCCAGCAGGTGCCCGACCATCGGGCTGAAGACCACCACGGGAACCGCCAGCCCGAGACTGACCCAGAACCTGCTCCTGAACATCGCCGTGGAGTGCCCGGCGTGCTCGCCGTGCGTGTGCACCGCGTGGTCCTCGTCCACGGCGGAGCGGGCGTGGTCGGGGGGCATGGCCTGTCCGTGGGTGCCGGCGTCGGCGTGGTGACCGGTGCGGGAGTCGTCCGGGGCGGCCCGGTGGCCGTGGGACTGCGGGGTGCTCATGGTGCTCCTTTCCGCGGCGGCCGGGCGCCGCAGGGTCGGCAGCACCCGGGAAGGGCTCTCAACCTATACCCCCTAGGGGTATAAATCAAGTGGGGTGCGCCGCCGTTCACGGCACCACCCGCCCGTCCCGCTGGACGCCGCCCCCGGCCCTGGGGCCCGTCAGGACGAACACCGGTCCGCCGGGTGGGCCGGGCCGGCCGGCAGGGCGACCCCCAGCACCCAGGGGCCGGCGTCCCGGTGGGCACGCTCCGCGTGGACGAGCTGGGACCACCCGGGCCCCCGCCCCGCCCGCCGCCGCCCCGGAGGCCCGGCGCCGGATGCGGGCCAGGATCCTGCGCCGCCGCTGAGAGAACTGCCCGTGCCGCCACCCGGTCCGGAACCGCACGCGGCCTTCTGAGCCTTCCGGCGCAACGTTGCTACGACCAGCGGCTCAGATGCGAGGATTGGCGGCAGTGCACACGACATCCTGAGCGCGACCCACCATGGGCCCGGGGATGAGGAACAGGACGGCGGGACCCATGAACGACCACCCCACGAGAGACCGGACCGCGGAGGCGACCGGCGGGCTCGACCCCCGCCGGTCGGCCGGGCGCCTGGTTGCCGTGGACGCCGCGCGGGGACTGGCTCTCGTCGGGCTGACGGCTGTCCACTTCCTGCCGCAGTCCTACCCCGACAACGACCGGCCGACCCTGTCCTGGCTGCTGTTCGCCGGGGACTCCGCGGCGCTGTTCGCCCTGCTGGCCGGTGTCAGCCTGGCCTTCTCCACCGGAGGGCGCAGGCCGCGCAAGGGGCGGGACCTCGCCGCCGCTCGCGCCGGGACCGTGGTGCGCGCGGTCCTGATCATGGCGGTCGGGCTGACCGTCGGCTACCTGATGCCGCCGGAACCGCCGGCCGTCAACATCCTGGTCTACTACGGGCTCTTCTTCCTGCTCGCGCTGCCCTTCCTCGGACTGCGGGCGCGGACCCTGCTCCTGTGCTCGGGCGCGTTCCTGCTCCTCGGGCCCTTCCTGATCCACTGGCTGGGCGACGTGGTGCCCGAGCACAGCGCCGCCAACCCGACCTTCGCGCACCTGGTCACCGAACCGGTGGCGCTGTTCTGGCAGCTGACGCTGACCGGCACGTACCCGGCCGTGACATACCTGGCGTACCTGCTCGCCGGGCTGGCCTTCGGCCGGCTCAACCTCAAGAGCCTGCGCGTGCAGACCCGTCTCCTGGCCGTGGGGCTGGGTCTCGCGGCCCTCGCCAAGCTCGTCTCCTGGGTCCTCCTCTACGGCATGGACGGCTACAACGTCCTGCTCTACAGCATCGTCTCCCTGACCCGGGCGGACCTGGACCACATCCTCGTGTTCGGCGCCGGCGAACCGCTGCCGACCTCCTCGCTGTGGTGGCAGGCGCTCTCCGCCCCGCACACCAACACGCCCCTCTCGGTGGCGTGGAGCCTCGGGGTGAGCATGGCCGTGCTCGGCGCCTTCCTGCTCGCCGGGCGGGAGTTCGGCAAGTGGTTGCTGCCGCTCACGGCCATGGGGGCCATGACCCTGTCCCTGTACACCGGGCAGCTGGCCCTGCTCGCCACCGAGGTCCACTACAGCAGCCCCCTGCTCTGGTTCGTCGCCTGTCTCGTCGTCTCCGCCCTCGTGGCGCTCGCCTGGCGGCACGCGTTCGGGCGGGGCCCACTGGAACGGGTCGTGTCCGCGGCGGCGCACGCGACCACCCGTGCCGTCGCCGACCGCGGGACCGCCCGCGGCCCGGACACCCCCAGGAAGCCCCTGGGGTAGCGGGCACCCCGCAGATCCGGCACGCGCCGACGGCTGAAATACGACCCCGGCCGGTGGCACGCCGCACGGGATCGGTTAGCGTGACAGCAGCGCCGTACGGCGCCGGCAGGCGGAGCGCCCGCCTGCCGTGGACCTCAGGAGGAACTATGCCGAAACCCGTCGTCAGCAAGGCCAGCACCGTCTGGACCGGCGATCTCTTCAACGGCTCGGGCACCACCAGCATGAGCGGCTCGGGACTGGGCCCCTTCGACGTGGACTGGGACACGCGCGCGGAGAGCGGCGCCGGTCCCAGGACGAGCCCCGAGGAGCTCCTGGCCTCCGCGCACGCCACCTGCTACGCCATGGCGTTCTCCAACATGCTCGCCCAGAACGACACCCCGCCCACCCGCCTGGACTCCTCCGCCGAGGTGACCTTCGTGGCGGGCGAGGGCATCAAGGGGGTCAAGCTGACCGTCGAGGCGCAGGTGGAGGACATCTCCCCGGACGACTTCGCGCGCATCGCCGAGGAGGCCAAGGCCGGCTGCCCGGTCTCGCAGGCCCTGTCCGTGGACATCACGCTGGACGCCTCGCTGGCCTGATCCGGTCCGCGACTCCCCCGGCCCGGGTCCCGCCCGGGCCGGCGGAGCCCGGCCACGGCACGGTGCTCGCGGTCGGCCGCAGCGGGTGTCCGCCGCGCATGTGGAACAGCAGCTGCCGATGGGACCAGCGGGTGCCGGAGGTTCGCCGCCGCCGGTCGTCCGGGGCGGCGTGGGCCACGAGGACGTGGAAGGTCTCGCGCGCCCACTCCAGCTCTTCGTGGGTCCGTTCCCGCTCGACCGGACCCGTCATGCCCCGGGCGTCATGTCCTGGAACGTGCGGCACGGGCCCGGTCGAGGTCCTCGGCCAGCAGGTCGGTGTTGACGGCCGTACCGGTCTTGAGCCCGGCCGCCGCCGCGGCGAGGACCTGGGCGTGGAGGTCCGTGACGTTGCCCGCCACGTAGATCCCCGGCACGTCCGTACCGCCGGTGGGCGCCGAGGGCACGTAGGTGCCGACGGCATGGCCCTTCTCCTCCTCCTGGGACGTGCTCAGCCCGAGGGACTCGATGAGGTCGGAGCGGACCGTGAAGCGCGGCACCACGACCACGGCACGGCACGGCACGAGCTCGCCGGAGACCAGCCGCAGGCCGGTGATCCGGTCCTCAGCCACCGCCACGCGCGCCACCTCGCCCGCCACGCAGGCGATGCCGAGGGCCGCCAGCTGCTCGCGCTCCTCGTCGTCCGGTTCCGGGGCGGTGTGCTGCACGAACGTGATGTCGTGGCTCCACTGCCGGAACAGCTGCGCCTGCTGCACGCCCAGGGGACCCGTGCCCAGCACGGTCAGCGGCTCGTCCCGCCACTCCCATCCGTGGCAGTAGGGGCAGTGGAGGACGTCGCGCCCCCAGCGCTGCGCCACGCCGGGGACGTCCGGCAGCTCGTCGGTCAGTCCGGTGGTGATCAGCACGCGCCGTGCCCGCACCGACCGGCCGTCCTCGAGCGTGAGGCGGAAACCGATGTCGTCGCCCTCCCCGGTGGAGCGCGCGGAGACCACCGTACCGGCGACGACGTCCGCTCCGTAGCGGGTGATCTCGGCACGCCCGTCCGCGAGCAGCGCGCCCGGGGCGTCGCCGTCCCGGCCGAGGTAGTTGTGGAGGTGCTCGGCGGGGTCGTTGCGCGGGGCGCCGGCATCGACCACGAGGACCGTGCGCCGGGCACGGGCCAGGCACAGTGCCCCGGCGAGGCCTGCGGGTCCGCCGCCGACGACGACCACGTCGTAGCTCTCGTTCATGGTGTGCTCCTTCGTCCCGCTGTATGCCTCCCCCGCCCGGGCCCGCGGGGAGTCAGCGGGGCTGGGACGGGTTGAAGGGCGTGCCCTGCGACGGCGGGTTGATCGGCGGTCCGGACGTGTCCGGCGAGACCGGTGACCCACCACTGGTCCCGGACACCTCGGGGGAGGCCGCGGGCAGCGTGCCGCTGGGCTCGGCTCCCTGGCGCAGGGCCTCGACCCGGCGCTCCAGCACCTGGACGACGGGCAGCCTGTCGCCGTGCGCGCGCTCGTAGTCCAACAGCCTCTGGAGCCCGTCCTCGTCGAGGCCCGTGATCTTCGAGGCGAGCACGCCCACGGGGAGATGGTCGTAGTCGGGCAGCGGGAGGTCGTCGTGCTGAGGGATGTCGTTCACGTCTGCTCCTTGACTCCTGGTCGCCGACCTGGGCCATCGCGGCGACGGTCCTGCCAACGTAACAGTCCGGCGGGCATGATGTAAGTGTGCTTAGTGGTCAGCTTGTCCCGGGTGCGCCGGCGCACCCGTCCCCCGCGCCGGCCGGAGCGAGGCCGACGCCTGTACCGGTGGCACGGGGGACGCCGAAGTCCCCCGGACCGTGCGGTCCGGGGGACTTCTGCCGTGGTGACCCCAGCGGGATTCGAACCCGCGTTACCGCCGTGAGAGGGCGGCGTACTGGGCCGCTATACGATGGGGCCCTGACGATCCGGTCGGCGGTTTCACGCCACCGGCCTCGTACACTGTACCAGGTCCCGGGCGCCGCGCCGGACGAGACGGCCCACTCCCCGGAGCCCGGACATGAGAACACCCCCGGATTGTGTGGTCCGGGGGTGTTCCGCGGTGGTGACCCCAGCGGGATTCGAACCCGCGTTACCGCCGTGAGAGGGCGGCGTACTAGGCCGCTATACGATGGGGCCGTACTGATCCGATGGAGCAGTGCTGGGATACCAGGACTCGAACCTAGAATGACGGTACCAGAAACCGTAGTGTTGCCAATTACACCATATCCCACTGTCGTTCCCGGTCCGGCGGTTTCCCGCGGCGACCGGCGCAACGCAAAAGAACTATACCGGCCTTCCGGCGGGGCGGCAAATCGGGCTCAGCCGCAGTAGCGCTCCTCGAGCTCGCGGTCGATCCCCCGGCGGCGGGCGATCCCCGCCAGCAGCCGGAGGACCGGCCCGAGCCAGCGGTAGAGCCCCGGCAGGTTGATGTCGGTCCACTGGATGAGCAGGGCCGTGCGCAGCAGGCTCTTGGGCCGGCCGTCCCGGCGGGTGCGCCCGTCCCGCGCGAGCCCGTACAGGGCCACCAGTCCCTTCTCGAAGCCCTCGTGGGCGGGCCGCACCTCGACCACGAACCGGGCCGGCGTCCCGGCGGGGTTTTTCCAGCGGAACAGGTGCTCCTGGGGCACCTCGACCTCCCTGCCCGCGCCGAGGTCCCGTACGACATGGCCGACCTGGACCCGCAGCACGCCCTCCAGGACGCGCAGACGCATCACGAACCGGCGGTGGTAGTGGGCGAGCACCTCTCCCCCGGGCTCCACCTCGACGTGCAGCAGGGCGTGCTCACCGCCGCTCCCGGCGCCGGTCAGCAGCCACGTGATGGTGTCCCGCTGCACGGGGTTGTGGTGCTGCGGGCGCCCCGCGCGCATCGCCTCGATCTGCTCGTCCGTCCGGTCCATGGTGATCGCCCCCGTGTCCCAGGCTACGCCGGAGAGCCCCGGTGCGCGCAGATGACGTCGACGACGACGGTCCGGCCCGCCTTCCGCGGCAGGCGGGCCGGACCGCCGTCGTCGGCAGGGAGGGCGCTCAGCCGAGCTGGGCGGCGAGCGCGCGCAGGCGGGTCAGGGACGAGTCCTTGCCGAGGATCTCGAGGGACTCGAACAGCGGAGGGGAGATCCGCCGACCGGAGACGGCGGTGCGGACGGGACCGAAGGCCAGGCGCGGCTTGATGCCCAGCCCGTCCACGATGGCCTCGCGGAGCGCGGTCTCGAGGGCGGCGGCGCTCCAGTCCACGAGCGGCTCGAGGGCGGCGAGCGCGGCCCGCAGGACGTCGCCGGCGGAGTCCTTGAGCTCCTTGCGGGCGTCGTCGGCGACCTCGATCTCGTCCTCGGCGGCGAAGAGGAAGGACAGCAGCTCGGGGGCCTCGCCGAGCAGGTTCATCCGCTCCTGCACCAGCGGCGCGGCGCGGTCCAGGATCTCCTGCTGGCGCTCGTCCAGGGTCTCCCCCAGCACCCCGCCGGCCTGCAGGTAGGGGACGAGCCGGTCGCGGAAGTCCTGGGGGGCGAGCCTGCGGACGTGGGTGCCGTTGATCGCGGTCGCCTTCTTGAGGTCGAACCGCGCCGGATTCGCCAGGACGTCGCGGACGTCGAAGTGCTCCACGAGCTGCTGCACGGTAAAGACGTCCTCGTCCGCGGACAGGGACCAGCCCAGCAGGGCCAGATAGTTGAGCAGGCCCTCGGGGACGAATCCGCTGTCCTTGAGGTGGAAGAGGCTGGACTCGGGATCGCGCTTCGACAGCTTCTTGTTGCCCTCGCCCATGACGTAGGGCAGGTGACCGTACTCGGGCACGTACTTCGCGAAGCCGAGCTCGACCAGGACGCGGAACAGCGCGATCTGGCGCGGTGTCGAGGAGAGCAGGTCCTCGCCGCGCAGCACGTGGGTGATCTCCATCAGGGCGTCGTCCACGGGGTTGGTGAGCGTGTACAGCGGCTGGCCGTTGGCGCGCACCACCACGTAGTCCGGGATGGAGCCTGCCCGGAAGACGATCTCGCCGCGGATCATGTCGTGGACCACGATGTCCTCGTCCGGCATCCGCAGCCGCAGCACGGGCTCCCGCCCCTCGGCCCGGAACGCCGCGACCTGCTCCCCGGTGAGGTCGCGGTCGAAGTTGTCGTAGCCGAGCTTCGGGTCGCGGCCGGCCGCGCGGTGGCGGGCCTCGACCTCCTCCGGCGTGGAGTACGCCTCGTAGACGGCCCCGTGCTCCCGGAGCCGGGTCGCCACGTCGCGGTAGACGTCCAGTCGCTGCGACTGCCGGTACGGTGCGTGCGGGCCGCCGGTCTCGACGCCCTCGTCCCAGTCGATCCCCAGCCACGCCAGCGCCTCGAGCAGCTGCTGGTAGCTCTCCTCCGAGTCGCGCTGGGTGTCGGTGTCCTCGACGCGGAAGACCATGGTGCCGCCGGTGTGCCGGGCGTGGGCCCAGTTGAACAGCGCGGTGCGGATCAGCCCCACGTGCGGGGTGCCCGTCGGGGACGGGCAGAAGCGCACGCGCACGGGCGAGGCGGTGGTCGAGGCGGTGGCCGGGGTGGCGGGCGTGTCGGTCATGGCTCTTTCGTGGATCGGTCGGCGACAGGGCGGGGTCGTGCGGTGGCGCGGGGAGCTCCGGGGCGCGTGCAGGTCAGCGGCGACAACCAGCGGTGAGAGCAGCGGCGGGGGTCAGCGGCGCAGGACGGTCGGCAGGACGCCGATGCCCTCGACCTCGACCTCGATCCGGTCGCCCTCGTCGACGATGCCGACGCCGGCGGGCGTGCCCGTGAGGATGACGTCGCCGGGCAGGAGCGTGAACGCCTGGGACACGTAGGAGACGACGAACGGGACGTCGAAGACCATGTCCCGGGTGTTGCCGTCCTGCTTGGTCTCGCCGTTGACGCGGCTGCGCACGGCGAGGGCGGAGGTGTCGAGGTCCGTCTCGATCCAGGGTCCGAGCGGGCAGGCCCCGTCGAAGCCCTTGGCGCGCGCCCACTGGCCGTCGGTCTTCTGCACGTCGCGGCCGGTGAGGTCGTTGGCGGCGGTGTAGCCGAAGACCACCTCGGGCACGCGCTCGACGGGGACGTCCTTGCACATGCGGCCGATGACGACGGCGAGCTCGGCCTCGTAGGAGACCTGCTCGGTCCACGGGGGAAGGGTCACGGGGTCGCCGGGGCCGGCGACGGACGTGTTGGGCTTGAAGAACAGCATCGGGGAGCTGGGCAGCTCGTTGCCCAGCTCGGCGGCGTGGTCGGCGTAGTTGCGGCCGACGCACACGATCTTGGACCGGGGGATGACGGGGGCCAGGAGGCGGACCTCGGCGAGGTCGTGGCGCTGATGGGCGGGGGTGATCCCGGTGTAGAAGGGGTCGCCCGCGAGGACGGTGACCGTCTCCTCGCCGGCGGCGCCCTGCACCGCGCCGAAGTGGATCTCGTTGTCGACCGTGAACCTGGCAATTCGCATGGGACCAGGCTATCCCACGGCCTGCGGCAGGCAGCGCGGCCCCCGGTGGCGCCACCGGGGGCCGCCGGGGCTCAAACCAGGCGGGTCAGCCAGCCGTGCGGGTCCTCCGCGCGGCCTGTCTGGATCTCCAGGAGCTGCTTGCGGATGTCCATCGTGACCTCGCCCGGCCGGGCCCCCTCGTCGCCGATGGTCTCCTCGGCGGAGACGAGCCGGCCGATGGGCGTGATGACGGCGGCGGTCCCGCACGCGAACGCCTCGGTGAGGGTCCCGGCCTGCCAGCCCTCGCGCCACTCCTCGAGGGTGAAGCGGCGCTCCTCGACGTCCATCCCGCGGTCCTCGGCGAGCTGGATGATCGAGCGGCGGGTGACGCCCTCGAGGATCGTGCCGGTGAGCTCGGGGGTCACCAGGCGGCCGTCCTCGTAGACGAAGAACACGTTCATGCCGCCCAGCTCCTCGACGGCGTCCCCGCGGTCGCGGTCCAGGAACATCACCTGCTGGCACCCGTGGGCGTCGCCCTCCATCTGGGCGATCAGGGAGGCGGCGTAGTTGCCGCCGCACTTGGCCGCTCCCGTCCCGCCGCGGCCCGCCCGGGCGTAGGTGCGCGACAGCCAGATGTCCACGGGCTTCACCGGACCGCCGAAGTAGTTGCCGGCCGGGGAGGCGATCACCGAGTACAGCGCCTGCCGGGACGGGCGCACGCCGAGGAACGCCTCCGTGGCGATCATGAACGGGCGAAGGTACAGGGACTCGCCGTCCCCGTCGGGCACCCACTGCTCGTCCACCGACACGAGCTCCCGGAGCGAGTCCAGGAACATCTGCTCGGGCAGCTCCGGCAGCGCCAGCCGGCGGGCCGACCGGTTGAGCCGGGCGGCATTGGCCTCGGCCCGGAACGTCCACACGGAGCCGTCCGCGTGCCGGTAGGCCTTGAGCCCCTCGAAGATCTCCTGGCCGTAGTGCAGCACGGCCGCGGCGGGGTCCAGCACCAGCGGCCCGTACGGCTCGATCCGGGGGTCGCTCCAGCGCCCCGTCCCCTCCTCGACGTCCCCGAACCAGTCGATCTTCACCATGTGGTCCGTGAAGTTCGTGCCGAAGCCCGGATCGGCGAGCACGGCCGCCCGAACCTCCTCCGGGACCGGGTCCTGGCTGAGGTGGTGGGCGAAGGTGGTGGGCTGTGTGGTCACTGCGTCTCCCTGCGAGGTCGACCCCGTGGCGACCGGCACGCGGGGCTCAGCTGTTCGTTCCGTTCCCCAGCCTATCCCTGGAGCACGGCCGGATCGGCTCAGGCCAGGGCGGCGAGCACGCCGTCGCCCACCTGGGCGGTGGTGCGGGACTCGTTGCCGTGCGCGGCGAGGTCCTGCTGCACGGCGGCCTCGATCCGGGCGGCGGGCCCGGAGTGGCCGAGGTGCTCCAGCATCATGGCGGTGGCGAGGATCGCCGCCACCGGGTTCGCCGACTGCTGCCCGGCGATGTCCGGTGCGGAGCCGTGGACGGGCTCGAACATCGACGGCGCGGTGCGGTCCGCGTTGATGTTGCCGGCCGGGGCCAGGCCGATGCCGCCCGTCACCGCCCCGGCGAGGTCGGTGAGGATGTCCCCGAAGAGGTTGTCCGTGACGATGACGTCGAAGCGTCCCGGGTCGGTCGTGAGGAAGATCGTGGCCGCGTCCACGTGCAGGTAGTCGACGGTGACGTCGGGGAACTCGGCGCCGACCTCCTCGACGAGGCGGGTGTAGAGGCGGCCCGCGTTGACGAGCACGTTGTGCTTGTGGACCAGGGTCAGCTTCTTGCGCTCCCGCCCCGCGGCGAGCTCGAAGGCGTAGCGCACGAGGCGGCGCACGCCGTAGGCGGTGTTGAGCGAGACCTCCGTGGCGATCTCGGCGTGGGTGCCGCCCCGGAGGACGCCGCCGTTGCCGGCGTAGGGTCCCTCCGTGCCCTCGCGCACCACGACGAAGTCGATGTCCCCGGGGGCGGAGAGCGGACTGGTGGTGCCGGGGAAGAGCTTGGACGGGCGGAGGTTGACGAAGTGGTCGAGGCTGAAGCGCATTCTCAGCAGCACGTCGCGCTCGATGATCCCGGACGGGACCCGGCGGTCGCCCGGGGCGGCGCCGACGGCGCCGAACAGGATGGCGTCGTGGGTTCGCAGCTCGTCCAGCGTCCGGTCGGTGAGGGTCTCCCCCGTATCCAGCCAGTGCTGGGCGCCGAGGCCGAACTCCTTCTTCTCCACCGTGACGCCGGCCGCGGCGGTCACCGCGTCGAGGATCTTCTCCGCCTCGGCCACGACCTCGGGGCCGATGCCGTCGCCGGGGACGAGGGCGATCTTCAGGTGGGCGGGGGCTGCTGCGGAGGTCGGCTGGCTCATGGCCCCAGGATAGGAGCAGTGCAGCCGGCCCGACCACGGTGTGGACGGACGTCTCGCATGCTGGACACCGGGGCGCTCAGGCCTGCAGCGCCGCGGGCTCCTCGTAGCGCGGGAACACCGGCGCGGGCGGGGGCAGCTCGGTCCCGGCCACGAGGCGTGTGTCCAGGGCGGTGAACAGCCGGGCGTCGCCCTCGGCCTGGCCGAGCACGTCGAGCAACCGTGCGGCGGCGTCCGGCACCACCGGCTGGACGAGGACGCCGACGACGCGCACCACCTCGAGCGTCACCCAGAGCACGGTGGCCATCCGCTCGGCGTCGGTCTTGCGCAGCTTCCAGGGCTCCATGGCGGTGAAGTACCGGTTGGCCTCGGCGACCACCCGCCAGATCCGCTCGAGCGCCCGGTGGAACTGCTGCTCGTCGAACTCGGCGCGCACCGGCCCGTAGAGCCCGGCGGCGGCGGCGAGCATGGCGCGGTCCTCGGGGGTGAGCTCCCCCGGCACGGGGACCCGGCCCTCGCAGTTCTTGGCGACCATCGACAGCGAGCGCTGTGCGAGGTTGCCGAGGTCGTTGGCGAGGTCGGAGTTGATGCGGTTCTTGATCCCGTCGTGCGAGTAGCTGCCGTCCTGGCCGAACGGCACCTCGCGCAGCAGGAAGAAGCGCAGCGGGTCGAGCCCGTACTCGGCCACGAGCGCGTGCGGGTCGATGACGTTGCCCACGGACTTGGACATCTTCTCGCCCTGGTTGAACAGGAAGCCGTGGGCGAAGACGCGCCTGGGCAGGGGCAGCCCGGCGGACATCAGGAACGCCGGCCAGTACACGGCGTGGAAGCGCGCGATGTCCTTGCCGATCACGTGGGCGTCGGCCGGCCAGTACCGCCGGAAGGTCTCCGCGTCGGTCTCCGGGAAGCCCACGCCCGTGAGGTAGTTGGTGAGGGCGTCCACCCACACGTACATCACGTGCTCCGGGTTGCCGGGCACGGGCACGCCCCAGTCGAAGGTGGTGCGGGAGATCGAGAGATCGTCCAGGCCGGAGCGCACGAACGAGGCGATCTCGTTGCGGCGGGTCTCGGGGTGGACGAAGCCCTCCTGCTCGTAGAGGGCCAGCAGCCGGTCCTGGTAGGCGGAGAGGCGGAAGAAGTAGGACTCCTCCTCGGTCCAGCTGACCTCCGTGCCGGTGCCCGTCGAGCAGCGCACGCCGTCCTCCCGGAGCTCGGTCTCGTCCTCGCCGTAGAACGCCTCGTCGCGCACGGAGTACCAGCCGGCGTACTTGCCGAGGTAGATGTCCCCCGCCTCCTCCATCCGCCGCCAGATGGCCGCCGACGCCGCGTAGTGGTCGGCGTCCGTGGTGCGGATGAAGCGGTCGTAGGAGATGTTCAGGGCGTCGTCCATCTCGCGGAAGCGCGCGGAGTTGCGGTCCGCGAGCTCCCGGGCCGTGAGGCCCTCCCTCTCCGCGGTCTGCTGCATCTTCTGGCCGTGCTCGTCGGTGCCGGTCAGGAAGCGGACGTCGTAGCCGTCCAGCCGCTTGAACCGGGCCATGACGTCGGTCGCGATGACCTCGTAGGCGTGCCCGATGTGCGGGGTGCCGTTGGGGTACGCGATGGCCGTGGTGATGTAGTACGGGGTGCGGTGGGAAGAAGTCACGGCCTCCACTCTACCGACCTGCGGGACGGTGCGGGTCCGGGAGCTTCGGTGCCACGATGGGTCGGGACAGCACGCACCGAGAACCCAGGAGGCCACCGTGCGCAGCGAGCTCTTCGCCCAGGACCACTTCGAACACCAGAGCCAGGAGCGCTGGACACGGCAGTCGGACCGGATGCTGCGCGTGGGCCTGGGGCCCGACGTCGTCGCCACCAAGGGTGCCATGGTCGCCTACCAGGGCCGGATGGCCTTCCGGCACGAGGGCTCCGGCTCCATCGGCAAGCTCATGAAGAAGGTGCTCACCAACGAGGACGCCCCCATGATGCGGGTCTCGGGCGAGGGCGAGGTGTTCCTCGCCCGGCAGGCGCGCCACGTCTTCACCGTCCTGCTCGAGGGCGAGGCCGTCACCGTCAGCAGCGGGTCCCTGCTGGCCTTCGACGACGCCCTGGCCTGGGACATCCGGCGGGTGGGCGGGGCCGGTCTGATGGCCGGCGGGCTGTTCAACCTGCAGCTCTCCGGCCGGGGCGTGCTCGCCCTGTGCTCGGACGGGCCGCCCATGATCCTCGACTGCTCCGTCCAGCCCACCTTCGTGGACCCGCAGGCGGCGGTCGCGTGGTCGGCCGACCTCGTGCCGGGGATCCAGAACGACCTGTCGATGGGCTCGCTGCTGCGCGGCGGCTCCGGCGAGGCCTTCCAGCTCGCCTTCTCCGGCCCGGGCTTCGTCGTCGTCCAGCCCTCCGAGGGCGTGCCGGCGGCGCGGCAGGGCTGAGCCACCGCTGCCGGTCCGCGCGGTCGCCCCCGGCGACCGGGTCCAGGACGGACGACGGGGGCCGTGTCCGCCCGGAGCGCTCGTCGCGCTCCGGGCGGACACGGCCCCCGGGCTCGTGGGGATCGCGGATCAGCGGGCCGCGGTGCCCTCGACGTAGTCGGCGTCCGGGGAGGTCCAGGCGAAGAGCTTGCGCAGCTCGCGGCCGGTGACCTCGATCGAGTGGGTCTCCTCCTTCTCGCGCAGCTTCTGGAACTCGGGGCCGCCCTGGTCCTGGTCCTCGATGAAGCGCTTCGCGAAGGTGCCGTCCTGGATGTCGGCGAGCACGGCCTTCATGTTCTCCTTCACCGCGGGGTTGATCACTCGGGGGCCGGAGACGTAGTCGCCGTACTCGGCGGTGTCCGAGATGGACCAGCGCTGCTTGGCGATGCCGCCCTCGACCATGAGGTCCACGATGAGCTTGAGCTCGTGCAGGACCTCGAAGTAGGCGATCTCCGGCTGGTAGCCGGCCTCGGTCAGGGTCTCGAAGCCGTACTGGACCAGGTGGGAGACGCCGCCGCACAGGACCGCCTGCTCGCCGAAGAGGTCGGACTCGGTCTCCTCGGTGAAGGTCGTCCTGATGACGCCGGCGCGGGTGCCGCCGATGGCCTTGGCGTAGGACAGGCCCAGCTCGAGGGCCTTGCCGGAGGCGTCCTTCTCGACGGCCACGAGGGCGGGCACGGCGCGGCCGGCCTCGAACTCGCGGCGCACGGTGTGGCCGGGGCCCTTGGGGGCGACCATGACCACGTCGACGCCCTCCGGGGCCTCGATGTAGCCGAAGCGGATGTTGAACCCGTGGGCGAAGAAAATCGCGTCGCCCTGCTCCAGGTTCGGGGCGATGGACTCGGCGTAGACATGGCGCTGGACCTGGTCCGGCGTCAGGATCATGATGACGTCGGCCTCCTCGACGGCGTCCGCGACGGTGAGCACCCGCAGGCCCTCGGCCTCGGCCTTGGCCCGGGAGCGCGAGCCCTCGGCGAGTCCGATGCGCACGTCCACGCCGGAGTCGCGCAGGTTCAGGGCGTGGGCGTGGCCCTGCGAGCCGTAGCCGATGACGGCCACGGAGCGGTCCTGGATGATCGAGAGGTCGGCGTCGTCGTCGTAGAAGATCTCTGCCATGGAATTGTCTCCTTCAAGCATGGGTGGGCGCGGCGGGCGCACCGCCGCGAGGTGGTTGGGGTGTCTGTGGGCCGGCGCCCGCGTCCACCGGCGCCCGGGGGCGTCAGTGGCGCAGGGCGCGGTCGCTCATCGACTTGGGACCACGTCCGAGGGCCAGCGTACCGGCCCGGACGATCTCCCGGACGCCGAAGGGCTCCAGGATGTCCAGCAGCGCCCGGAGCTTCTCCGGGGCGCCGGTGGCCTCGATGACGAGCGACTCGGTGGAGACGTCGACAACGGTGGCCCGGAACAGGTCTGCGGCTTGGGTGACCTGCAGACGGGTCGCGGCGTCGGCGCGGACCTTGACCATGATGTGGTCGCGTTGCACCGACGACTCGGTGGTGAGCTCGACGATCTTGATCACGTTGATGAGCTTGTTCAGCTGCTTGGTGACCTGTTCGAGCAGCTCGCCCTCGGCGTCCACCACCACGGTGATGCGGGAGACGCCGTCGAGCTCCGTGGGTCCCACGGCGAGCGAGTCGATGTTGAAGGCGCGGCGCGCGAACAGTCCGGCCACCCGGGTCAGCACGCCCGGCTTGTCCTCGACCAGCACGGAGAGGGTGTGTCGGCTCATGGTCAGTCCTCCTCGTCCCAGGCGGGGGTCATGTTGCGGGCGATCTGGATCTGGTCGTTGGACACGCCGGAGGGCACCATCGGCCACACCATCGCGTCGGCGGAGACCACGAAGTCGATCACCACGGGGCGGTCGTTGATCTCGAGGGCCTGCCGGATGACGTCGTCCACGTCCTCGTCCCGGGTGCAGCGCAGGGCGGCGCACCCGTAGGCGTCGGCGAGCTTGACGAAGTCCGGCACCATGATGCTGTCGTGACCCGTGTTGAGGTCGGTGTTGGAGTATCGGCCGTCGTAGAACAGCGTCTGCCACTGGCGCACCATGCCCAGCGACGAGTTGTTGATCACCGCCACCTTGATCGGGATCTTGTTGATCGTGCAGGTGGCGAGCTCCTGGTTGGTCATCTGGAAGCAGCCGTCGCCGTCGATCGCCCAGACCACGCGGTCGGGCTGCGAGACCTTGGCCCCCATCGCGGCGGGGACAGCGAAGCCCATGGTCCCCAGCCCGGCCGAGTTCAGCCACTGGCGGGGCCGCTCGTACCGCACGAAGTGAGAGCTCCACATCTGGTGCTGGCCCACGCCGGAGACGTAGACGGCCTCGGGACCCGTCAGGGCGGAGATCCGCTCGATGACGTGCTGCGGCGACCCCAGGCCGTCGGCGGGCTTGGGGTAGCCCAGCGGGTAGGTGGCCTGCAGGCTGCTCAGCGCGGTCCACCACGAAGAGAGGTCCGGGCTGCCGCTGCGCTCGACCTCCTGGCGCACGGCGCCCACGAGGTCCGGCAGGATCTCCTTGAGGTCGCCCACGATCGGGACGTCGGCGGTGCGGTTCTTGGAGATCTCGGCGGGGTCGATGTCCGCGTGGATGATCTTGGCCGTGGGGGCGAAGGTCTCCAGGTGGCCCGTGACGCGGTCGTCGAAGCGCGCGCCGAGGGTCACGAGCAGGTCCGCCTGCTGCATCGAGTACACGGCCGGGACGGTGCCGTGCATGCCGGGCATCCCGAGGTTCTGCTCGTGGGAGTCCGGGAACACCCCCCGGGCGGTCAGCGTGGTGACCACCGGCGCGCCGGTCAGCTCGGCCAGCTCCATGAGCTCAGCGGCCGCGTCGGCGCGCATGGTCCCGCCGCCCACGTAGAGCACGGGCCGCTGGGCGGCCGCGATGAGCTTGGCGGCCTCCCGGATCTGCTTGGCGTGCCCGCGCGTCACGGGCCGGTAGCCGGGCAGGTCCATCCGGGGCGGCCAGGAGAACGTCATGGTGTCCTGCTGGGCGTCCTTGGGGATGTCCACCAGCACGGGCCCGGGGCGGCCGGTCGAGGCCAGGTGGAACGCCTCGGCGAGCACGCGGGGGATGTCCTCGGCGTGCGTCACCAGGTAGGAGTGCTTGGTGACCGGCATCGTCATCCCGACGATGTCCGCCTCCTGGAAGGCGTCGGAGCCGATCACCTTGGACGAGACCTGCCCGGTGATCGCGACCATCGGGATCGAGTCCATGTGCGCGTCCGCGAGGGCGGTGACGAGGTTCGTGGCGCCGGGGCCGGAGGTCGCGATGCAGACGCCGACGCGACCCGAGGCGAGGGCGTAGCCCTCGGCGGCGTGGCCGGCGCCCTGCTCGTGGCGGACCAGGATGTGGTTGATCTTGTCCGTGTCCATGAGCGGGTCGTAGGTCGGCAGGATCGCGCCGCCGGGCAGGCCGAAGACGTCGGTGACCCCGAGCTCCTCCAGCGCCCGGATGACGGCCTGGGAGCCGGTCATCTCCGTGGGGGCCACCGTGCTGCTCGGGCCCATGACGGACGGGACGGCGGGGACGGACTTCTCCGGGGCCCCCGGGGGCCGGTGGTCAGCGGCGGTCTCCGCGCGCTTGGTGGCCATCAGCGCTGGGCTGATCGGCTGTCCCTTGCTCATGTCACTGTCCTTCTGGTCTGGGCTGGTGATGCTGTTCCGGCTCGATCGCCGCTCCCCGGGGCGCCGGGCAAGAAAAAAGGCCCTCGCAGCACCGGGAGGTGCGACAGGGCCCGTGCGCTCGACCGGTCGTCGGCTCAGGCCCCGCGTCCGACGAGGACGCGTACCGTGAGCTGGACGACACCGTGGCTGAGTTGCATGCTCCCATGCTCTGCCGCTCGTTCCGGCGTGTCAATCTTCGGACGCCGTGTCCCACGATGTGAGACATGGCGCGTCCGGGGACTTGGGGCACTCGGGGCACTCGGACGTCGAGCCGCCCCTCCTGCTGCAGGAACATGGGCCGCCTACCTGCGGCGATGCGCTCCAGCTGGGTCTGCAGCAGACGCCGCACGCGCGGCCTGCACGAGGTGCTGGAGCCACCGGTGGGCGGGGTGGGGAGCGCCCCGGGGGCGCGGACCAGCGGGCGGTCGCCGGGGAAGAGCTCGGGATGGACGACGTCGAGGGCGCAGCGGAGCCGCCCGGACACGACCTCCTCCTCGCCCACGCCCGGCACGAGCACCCGGCAGTCGGCCAGGCTGCGGGTCTCGAAGCGGCGCCAGAGCTCGTCGCGCAGCCGCAGCGCGGCGCGGTCGCGTTCCCGCCGTGCGGCGGTCATCAGGCCCAGGGCCGGCTCGGCGGTCCCGGCCGCGTGCCCCCAGCCCGCCGTCGAGAGCCCGAGGGCGGGCCCGGCGGCCTCCGGCACGACGTCGAAGCCGGTGCTCTGCAGCTGCACGAGCCGCAGGCGCGTCGCGGCGGGCAGGACGCCGATCCAGCGGCCGGTGAAGTATCGGCCCACTGCCACGTCGGTCTGTCGGCACGGGCCCCGACCGGGTCGCCGGGCCATGTCCCACAGGACGCAGCGGAAGCCCGGAACGCGGGCGCTCACGCGGTCCACGAGCTCCTCCTCCGGCAGGGAGACCACCCGGAGATCGGGGAGCGGGACGGACGGCGCGGGGAATCGGGCGCAGGACATGACCGCCGTGCCGGGCGCCGCCTCGCGCGGGCGGGGCACGGAATGGACAGGGCGGGACGAGCTGGTAGAGTACTTTCTCGTTGCGAGGCGGGACCCGGCGGAGGCCGACCGGCACGATTCGGCCCCAGGGCCGGGGGCGTGCTAGTGTTCTTGCCGCACCACCAGCGCCTCTAGCTCAATTGGCAGAGCAATTGACTCTTAATCAATGGGTTCTCGGTTCGAGTCCGAGGGGGCGCACCACAGAAGGACTCCACCGCGGGGCACAGCGGTGGAGTCCTTTGTCGTCCGCGGGCTCCTCGTCGCACCCGGGACCGACGGCCGCCCTTCCCGGGCACGGGCTGCGGGCACGAAAAAACCCGGGGTCGTCGTGCCCCGGGTGCTCTCGACGGAGGTCACCACGCCGTGACCTCGAGGGCGCTCGTGCCGGGGCCCTCGACCCCGTGCCGGCCTCCCCGGCCCGTCGGTGCGGGAACCGCGAACCGCGGCCGGATCAGGGGGCGGTGTCCCCCTGCGTGCCGGCCTCGGCGATCTCGCGCGACTCCTCGGGCGTGGTCGCGTCGGCGGACCCGGCGTCGGTGACGGTCCCGTCCGGCTGGACCCGCAGCTTCCAGCGGGCGCCGCCGAGCGTGGTGATGATGTCGGCCAGCGTGCGGCGCAGGTTCTCGTCCGTCAGCAGCCCGTCGTCCACCAGCTCGTCCTCGAGCTGGGTGGCGGCCTCGAGGATGCGCTGGCCCTCCGGGGTGATCGACACGAGGTGGCTGCGGCGGTCGTGGACGTTCTTGGACCGGGTGACGTGACCGTGCAGCTCGAGCCGGTGCAGCGTCTTGCCCATGGTCTGGGCCTGCACCCGGACGCGGTGTGCCAGCTGGGCCTGGGTCATGCTCCCCGCCGTCTTCAGGACGTCCAGCGCCATGACGCCCGCGTGGGTCACCCCGAGCGTGGCCAGGCGCTCGTTCCACGCGTGCTCTACGAGCCGAGCCGCGGTCGAGAGCAGTCGGTTGGTCGGCCATTGAGTGGTGAAAGGCATGCAAAGCAGTCTACCGACCCGGAACACGGAATACAGCATCATGCTAAGCAAACTTACGAGCATTTCTCTGCGCGTGGACGATCGGCCGACCGGAGCGCTCCCCCTGGCCCGCCGGAGTCCCCGGGGCGAGCGCCGGTAGTGTTCGTGGTCCGAGGCCGTCCCGCGGCACCGGCACCACGACTGGCACCACCACCGACAACACGGAGGAGCATCCCCATGGCAGCACGTCTCGAACCCGGCCGGCCGGCCCCCGACTTCGCCCTGCCCGACGCCCAGGGCCGGACCGTCTCGCTCGCCGACCACCGCGGTCAGCGGGTGGTCGTCTACTTCTACCCGAAGGCCTCCACCCCCGGCTGCACCACGCAGGCGTGCGACTTCCGGGACAGCCTGGAACGCTTCGCCGCGGACGGGTTCGCCGTGCTCGGCATCTCCCCGGACCGCCCGGAGGCCCTGGCGCGGTTCGCCGAGGACCAGTCCCTCCCCTTCCCCCTGCTCTCCGACGCAGACCACCAGGTCGCCGAGGCGTACGGAGCCTGGGGCGAGAAGAAGAACTACGGGAAGACCTACGAGGGCCTGGTGCGCTCCACCGTGGTGGTCGGGCCCGGGGGCGACGTGGAGCTTGCCCAGTACAACGTGCGCGCCACGGGTCACGTGGCGAAGCTGCGCCGCGACCTCGGCCTGGAGGGCTGAGGCTAGGATGGGCGAAGGGGCCCGGACGGGCCCCTTTCGGCGCGAGTGGTGGAACTGGCAGACACGCAGGATTTAGGTTCCTGTGCCCTGACCGGCGTGCGGGTTCGAGTCCCGCCTCGCGCACCCGACGGTCCCCGGGCACGGCCCGGGGCCGGCGCACGACCACACCGACGACCGAACCGGCGAGGCAGCGAAGGACCCATGGCGCCCAGGCGAACCCCCCGCACCGCGGCCGCGCTGGCGCTCGTCGCAGGGCTCCTCGGCGGGTGCGCACCCGCGGGCGAGGGGCTCGACACCCCGGTCCCCTCCCGGTCCGTGCCGAGCGCGGAGTTCGTGTTCGCCAACGCCGCCGCCGCCCCCACCTTGGACCCGGCCACGGTCAACATCCTGGAGACGTCCCGGATCGGGGCACAGATGCTGGAGGGGCTCGTCTCCGCCGACCCCTCCACGGGGGAGGCGGTGCCGGCCCTGGCGAGGTCGTGGGAGCGCTCCGAGGACGGGCTCACCTACACCTTCGACCTCCGCCGGGACGTGCGCTTCCACGACGGCACCGATCTGGACGCGGCGGCGGTGTGCGCGAACTTCGAGCGCTGGGAGGCCCTCGCCGCCGACGGGGCGCGGACCCCGTTCGCCACCGTCCTGCGCACCGGCGCCCCCGGCATCGACCCCCTCTACGCGGGGTGCGCCGCGGCGACGGACTCCTCGGTGGTGCTCTCGCTGACCGCGCCGCACACCCCCCTGCTCCGGGCGCTGACGCAGCCCGCGTTCGGGATCGCGTCCCCCGCGGCCCTGGCGGCCGGCACGCACGAGACGCAGCCCGTGGGCACCGGTCCCTTCCGCTACGAGTCGGGCGACGGGACGAACGTGGTCCTGAGCGCGAACCCGGACTACTGGGGCGAGCTCGGGGACATCGGCCGGCTCGAGTTCCGCACGATCGCCGAGCCCGAGCTGCGCTACGTGGCGCTGCGCCTCGGCCAGGTGGACGGCTACGACCAGGTGGGCCTGGACTCCTTCGCCCCGCTCGCCCGCGAGGGCGTGCAGGTCCTCCAGCGCGATCCGTACTCCGTGTCCTATCTCGGCATCAACCAGGACGTGGCACCTCTGGACGATCCGGACGTGCGAGCGGCGATCGCCGCCGCCGTGGACCGCGGCGCGATCGTGCGCGAGCACTACCCCGACGGCACCCGGGTGGCCGACCAGTTCCTGCCCGCCCGCTTCGCGATGGACGGGACCGACCTGCAGGTCCCGTCCTACAACCCGCGGCGGGCGCAGGAACTGCTGGAGGGCTCGTCGTACGCCGGCGAGCCGCTGCGGTTCTACTACCCGCGCGGCACCTCCCGCACCTACATGCAGGAGCCGGAGAAGATCTACGCCGACATCGCGGCCCAGCTCGTGCGGGCGGGGTTCGTGATCGAACCCGTCCCGGTCGACTGGTCGGACGGCTACGTGGAGCAGGTCCTGGACCCGGAGGGCGATCACGCCCTGCACCTGCTCGGCCTCAACGGCGGGTACCGCGACCCGGACTACTTCACGGCCGCCCTGTTCGGCTCCCCCCGCGGGGAGTTCGGCGTGGACGCCGCGTCGCTGTTCGGCGCGGTCAACCGCGCGGCGGCCCTGCCCGACGGCGAGGACCGGTCGAGCGCGTACGCGTCGATCAACGACCGCGTCTCCCGGCTGCTGCCCGCCGTTCCCCTGGCCCACCCGATCTCGGCGGTCGCCGTCGGCGACTCCGTGACGTCCTTCCCCCTCAGCTCCACCGGCAACGAGGTCTTCAACCGGGTGGACCTCGGCACCGGCGAGTGAGAGCCGGCCTCGACGCGCCCCCGGCCGCATTCGGGGTTCGTCCGAGCGTGGCGATAGTCTGATCCCGACCACTCACCGGCGCAGCGCCGGGCGTTGAACGGGAGCATCGACTGTGACAAGACCTCAGGCAACGGAAACGACCGACGTCCTCCTGATCGGCGGCGGCATCATGAGCGCCACCCTGGGCGTGTTCCTCAAGGAACTCGAGCCGCAGTGGGACATCACGATGCTGGAGCGCCTCGACCAGGTGGGTGCGGAGAGCTCCAACGTCTGGAACAACGCCGGGACCGGCCACTCCGCCCTCTGCGAGCTCAACTACGCGCCCCAGGCCGCCGACGGGTCCGTGAGCCCGGAGAAGTCGCTCGGCATCAACGAGCAGTTCCAGCTCTCCCGCCAGTTCTGGGCCTCCCTCGTGTCCGAGGGCAAGCTGCGGGAACCCAGTTCCTTCATCAACCCGGTGCCGCACATGTCCCTCGTCTTCGGCGATGCCCACAGCGACTACCTGCGCCGCCGCTGGGAGGCCCTCCGGCCGCACAAGCTCTTCGAGCGCATGGAGTACACCGAGGACCGCGAGAAGATCGCCGAGTGGGCACCGCTGACCATGCACGGCCGCGGCGCCGGGCGCGTGGCGGCGTCCCGGTCCCCCGAGGGCACCGACGTCGACTTCGGGGAGCTGACCCGGCAGCAGGTCGCCCACCTGCAGGCCCGGGGCGGCCGGGTGCGCTACGGCCAGCAGGTCCTGGACCTCGAGCGCCAGGGTGACGGCACCTGGGTCGCGAAGGTCAAGAACCGTCTCAACACCGAGGGCCACCGGCTCGTGCGCGCGAAGTTCGTGTTCGTGGGGGCCGGCGGCGGCGCCCTGCCGCTGCTGCAGAAGTCCGGCATCCGGGAGGCCAAGGGCTACGGCGGGTTCCCGGTCTCCGGCCTCTGGTTGCGCAACTCCGACGAGCACGTGGCGGCACAGCACAACGCCAAGGTCTACGGCCAGGCCTCCGTGGGCGCCCCGCCCATGTCCGTCCCGCACCTGGACACCCGCTACGAGCACGGGCGGCGCGCGCTGATGTTCGGCCCCTACGGCGGGTTCAAGCCCAACTTCCTGAAGCAGGGGTCCTACCTGGACCTGCCGCTGTCCGTGCGCCCGCACAACCTCTATCCGATGACCCGTGCCGGCCTGGCCAACCTGGACCTGGTGAAGTACCTGGTGAGCGAGCTGACCAAGTCCAAGGGCCAGCGGGTCGAGGCGCTGCAGCAGTTCTACCCGACGGCCGACGGCTCGCAGTGGGAGCTGATCGAGGCGGGGCAGCGCGTGCAGGTCATGAAGCGGGACAAGGAGAAGGGCGGCGTGCTCCAGTTCGGCACCGAGCTCATCACCGCTGCGGACGGCTCCATCGCCGGGCTGCTGGGGGCCTCCCCGGGCGCGTCCACCGCGGTGCCGATCATGCTCAACCTCCTGGCGAAGTCCTTCCCGGCGCGGATGTCCGGGTGGGAGCCGCGGATCAAGGAGCTCATCCCCTCCTACGGAGTGAAGCTCAACGACCACCCGCAGCTCGCGGACGAGGTCATGGGCCGCACCGCCCGGGTGCTCGGCATCGACTGACGACGCAACGACCGACACCGCGAGGAACCGCACGGCACCGGCCGGCACGGCACCCGCGGGACGAGGCCCCGGACCGGCCGGTCGGGGGCCTCGTCGTCGTCCGGTCCGCCCCCGCCCCCGGGTCCGTGAGGACCCGGGGAGCTGTCGGTCGGCGACGGTACGCTGAGAGGCGTGCGTGCCGGCCCTGCCGGGACGCTCTCGACCTTCCCTCCCCAAGGAGCACGAGTGTTTCTCCTCGCCCGCGCGTCGATGGCCAACCGAGCCCTGATCGTGCTCATCACGCTGTTCGTCGCGCTCTTCGGGGTGCTCAGCATGCGCTCCATGAAGCAGGAGCTCATCCCGTCCCTGGAGATCCCCGCCATCAGCGTGGTCTCGGCGATGCCCGGCGCGTCCGCGGAGGTCGTCGACGAGCAGGTGGGCAGACCCCTGGAGCGCGCGCTCAACATCGTGGAGGGCCTGGAGAGCTCGACGTCCTCCTCGCGCAGCGGCCTGTCCAACATCCGGCTCGGCTTCGAGTACGGCACCGACCTGGACCGGGCCCGCAACCAGGTGGAGCGGGCGATCTCCAACGTGCGCCCGCAGCTGCCCGACGACGTCGAGCCCACCGCGTTCGCCGGTTCCGTGGCGGACTTCCCCATCGTCTTCCTGGCCGTGTCCTCCGACGAGGACCTCAGCCCGCTCGCGGCCGACCTGGAACGGCTGACGGTCCCGGACCTGCAGAGGATCGAGGGCGTGCGATCCGCCGAGGTCAGCGGCGCTCCCGAGCAGGTCGTCTCGATCCTGCCGGACCGGGCCGACCTCGCCCGGGCCGGCGCCACACCCGCCGACATCCGCACGGCCCTGGAGGAGAGCGGCGGCCTGGTGCCCGTGGGCACCGTGGACGACGGCGCCACGACCCTCCCCGTCCAGGCCGGCTCCCCGCTCGACTCCCTCGAGGCCGTGGAGAACGTCCCGCTGCCCGTCCCGGAGGACGCGCCCGACGGCGCCGAACCCACCACCGTCGGCGCGGTGGCCACCGTGGAGCTCGCCGAGCAGGAGCAGACGTCGATCACCCGCACCAACGGGGACCCCACGCTCGCCCTGTCCGTGACCAAGACCCCGGACGGGGACACGGTGGGGATCTCCCGGGCGGTCGAGGAGATGACGCCCGAGCTCGAGGAGGACCTCGGCAACGGCGCCGAGATCACTGCGGTCTTCGACCAGGCCCCCTACATCGAGCAGTCGATCGAGGACCTCACGGTCGAGGGCCTCCTCGGGCTCGCGTTCGCCGTGCTCGTCATCCTGGTCTTCCTGGCGTCGTTGCGCTCGACGCTGGTCACCGCCATCTCCATCCCGCTGTCCCTGCTCGCCACGTTCATCGGGATCAACGCCCTGGGCTACTCGCTGAACCTCCTGACCCTGGCGGCGATCACCCTGTCCGTGGGGCGGGTCGTGGACGACTCGATCGTGGTGATCGAGAACATCAAACGCCACTACGGCACGGTCGACCTGCGCACCGACCCCGCCAACGCGAAGCGCAGGGCCATCCTCACCGCCGTGCGCGAGGTCGCGGGCGCGATCACCGCCTCCACCCTCATCACGGTCGCGGTGTTCGTGCCCATCGCGTTCGTGGGCGACGTGACCGGCGAGCTGTTCCGCCCCTTCGCTCTCACCACGACCATCGCGCTGCTGTCCTCGCTCGTGGTGTCCCTGACCATCGTGCCCGTGCTGGCCTACTGGTTCCTGCGGGACCCCCGCCTGGTCCGGAGGACCCGCCGGGCACCGGCGGGCCGCCCCGCCCCCTGGGCCGACGGCACGCCCGGCGCTGGGGCCGACAGCACGGCCGGCACGCCGACGCGGCTGGCTCAGGGCTACCTCCCCGTCCTGCGCGGCACGCAGCGCCACCCGTGGGCCACCCTCGGGGTCAGCGTCCTGGTCCTCGGCGGCACGGCCGCCCTGCTGCCGGTGCTGCCCACCAACCTGCTCGGGGACACGGGGCAGAACACCATGACGATCGAGCAGGACCTGCCGCCCGGCACCGCGCTGGCGGTGACCTCCGAGCAGGCGAGCCGCGCCGAGGAGGTGCTCGACTGGACCGAGGGCATCGAGGACGTGCAGGTCACCATGGGCCCCGGCGGAGGCTTCTCCGCGTTCCTGCCCGGCAGCGGCACGAACAGCGCCACCTTCTCCGTGACGACGGACGCCGGGGTGGACCAGGAGCGGCTGCGCCGCACCGTCGGCGAGCGCCTGGAGCGGCTGGACGGCGCCGGGGAGTTCTCGGTGCAGGGCGCCCAGGACTTCACGAGCAACGACGTCGAGATCTCCGTCACCGGCACGGACCAGGCCACCCTGGCCCAGGCCGACGACGCCGTGGTGCAGGCCATGCGGGAGCTCGGGTCCGCCGGACAGGTCACGAGCAACCTGGCCGCCACCCAGCCCACCGTCGTGGTCACGGTCGACCGGGCGGCCGCCGCCGGCCGCGGTCTGAGCGAGGAGCAGGTCACGGGGGCGCTCGCCGGCACCGTGAACCCCCTCCCCGCTGGGTCCATCGACCTGGACGCCGACTCGGTGGCCGTGACCGTCGGCGAGGGCCGCGCCGTCGAGGACGTCGAGGCACTGCGGGCCTTGCCGGTGCCGGCGGCGGGCGGGACCGTCCGGCTCGACGAGCTGGCCGAGGTCGGGGAGGCGCTCACGGTGGAGACCATCACCTCGAGCAACGACCAGCGCACCGCCACCGTGTCCGTCACCCCGGGTGGCGACGACCTCGGCGCCACCAGCGCCGAGGTCCGGGACGCGCTCGCGGGACTGGACCTGCCCCAGGGCGCCTCGGCCGAGCTGGGCGGGGCCGCCACGGAGCAGGAGACCACGTTCCGGCAGCTGGGGCTGGCCGTGCTCGCCGCGATCGCGATCGTCTACGTGGTGCTCGTGGCGACCTTCAAGTCGTTGGTCCAGCCGCTGATCCTGCTGGTCTCGATCCCCTTCGCCGCGACGGGCGCGGTGCTCGCGCTGCTGGCCTTCGGGGTGCCGCTCGGCCTCGCCTCGCTGGTGGGCGTGCTGATGCTCGTGGGCATCGTGGTGACCAACGCGGTCGTGCTGATCGACCTCATCAACCAGTACCGGGGCCGGGAGCACGGCATGGACCTGGAGGAGGCCATCGAGAAGGGCGCCACCCGCCGGCTGCGGCCCATCGTGATGACGGCCCTGGCGACCATCCTGGCGATGACGCCCATGGCGCTGGGGATCACGGGCCAGGGCAGCTTCATCTCCCAGCCGCTGGCCGTGGTGGTGATCGGTGGGCTGATCTCCTCGACCCTGCTCACCCTGGTGCTCGTGCCGGTGCTGTACCGGCTCGTGGAAGCACGCAAGGAGGAACGGCACCGACACCGGGAGGAACGGATCGCGGCCCTGGCCCGGAGCGGGGCGGGCGCATGACGCCCGCAGCACGGGACGTGACACCGGACACCGTGCGCTCTTTCGTGGACGTTCGCTGATGAGAATCCAGGAGGAGAGCACCAGGCCTGCGTCGCCGGCGACGTCCGGGAGTTATCATTCCCGCACGTCACACCGGAAAACCTGGAGCCACCGCGGGCTGTGCCGCCCGCGACCCGGCAAGGCATCCCCCGAAAGGGGGGACACCCGGGCGCCGCACACCGATGTAACCGAGTCGTAGCATTAGCGTGTGCCCCGCAGAGAAACAGATCGTGTGCAGAACAGCGCCGACGCCTGGGAGGCCCTCTTCAGGGCCCAGGTGACGGTCATGCGGCGCCTTCAGCGCCAACCCGAATTCGCGGAGTTGTCCGCCCGCGAGTACGACGTCCTGTTCAACCTCTCCCGCTCCGACGAGGCCGGCATGCGCCTCAACGAGCTCAACGAGTACGTGCTGCTCACCCAGTCCAGCCTCAGCCGGATGCTCGAACGGCTGGAGCTCAAGGGACTGGTGCACCGCTGGCAGGACCCGCAGGACCTCCGGGGGCTGCGGATCCGCCTGACCGACCCGGGCCGGCAGATGCAGGCGCAGATCGCCGAGCAGTTCCGGGTGCACGTCCACGAGCTGATGTCCGCGGGCCTGGACCCGGAGGAGCTGCGCATCCTCACCCGCCTCGCCGACCGCCTGAGGGAAGCCGTCAACGACCTCTGAACCGGACTCCGGGGCCGTCCTACAGCGGGAGGACGACCCTGGCCTCCGGGTCCTCGCGCCCGGGCGCGGAGGACTCCGCGGACACCCGCATCTCGCCCAGGGTGATCTCCCCCTGGAGCGTGGTCAGGAACGCCGTCTCGGAGGCGTCCGCGCCCGTGGCGATGCGCACGAACTCCGTGCGCGGGGCGAGCCCGGTGGCGTCGAGGACGTACCAGGTGCCGTCGTGCCAGGCCTCGACCACCGCGTGGAAGTCCATGGGGGACAGCCCGGGCGCATAGACCGACACGAGCCGCGCCGGCACCCCGAGGCCCCGCAGCAGGGTGATCAGCAGGTGCGCGTAGTCCCGGCACACGCCCTGCCGGGTGAGGAACGTGTGCACGGCGGTGTCGGTGGCCGTCGAGGCGCCGACCACGTAGTCCAGGTGCTCGTGCACCCAGTCCCGCACCCGCTGGAGCGTCTCGTAGCCGCCGCCGCGGGCCCCGGGGAAGAGGGCGTCGGGGGTGCCGGTCATCTCGTCGAAGGGGCAGAAGCGGCTCGGCCGGGTGTAGCGGACGACGTCCACGGACTCCCCCGGGGGCGGCGAACCGGCCGCTCCGTCCAGCTCCAGCGCGTAGGACACCGTGCACTGCGTGCCACCCGGCAACCGGGCCAGGTGCAGCCGCGTGCCGTGCAGGTCCTCCGCCTCCTCGAGCGAGGCCTCGACCCCGTCGACGCGAAGGCTCAGACGCTCGCCCGGGCGTGCGCGGCCCGTGGGTTCGGCGGCGGCGAGGGAGAACACCGCCAGGTGGTCGGTCTCCGACGCGAAGTCGACCTGCGCGGACACGGTGCGCCGAGTGGTGGGCACGGATGGCCTCCTGAGTGGGGGAACATGCGGCGCACCGGTGGTCCGCCCGCTCCATTGTCGCTCACGGGGGCAGTTCGTCAGTACACTGATCCACGAGACATCCCCCACACGCCCCGCCGCCGGCCGGAGCCCGCGCACCGCACCCGGCGGCCGATCGCGAAGGACGCAGCATGGCCCAGGACACCACCCAGGACAGCCGCTCCAAGGAGCGCACCGCACCGGACCCCGAGGACCCCCGCAAGCCGGACAGCCCCACCGAGATGAGCAAGCCCTCGTGGGGCTACGTCGCCAAGCGCGCACTCTCCGAGTTCTCCAAGGACGACTGCACCGACCTCGCCGCGTCCTTGACGTACTTCGCGGTGCTCTCCCTCTTCCCCGCACTGCTCGCCATCGTGTCCCTGCTCGGCGTGTTCGGCCAGGGGCAGGCCACCACCCAGGCCATCACGGACTTCCTCGAGCAGTACGCGCCGACCGACCTCGTGAGCCTCCTCGAAGGGCCCATCAACAACCTCACCACCAGCACCGGTGCCGGGCTCGCCCTGGTCACCGGTATCGTCGGCGCCCTGTGGACCGCCTCCGGCTACACGGGGGCCTTCGGCCGGGCCATGAACCGCATCTACGAGGTCGAGGAGGGCCGGCCCGTCTGGAAGCTGCGGCCCATGAACATCCTCGTGACCCTCGTGCTGGTCCTCATCGTGGTCCTGATCATGCTCATGGTGCTGCTCTCCGGCGGCATCGCCCAGTGGGTCGGTGACCTCGTCGGGCTCGGTACCACGGCCGTGACGGTGTGGAACATCGCCAAGTGGCCGGTCATCGTGGTCCTCGCCGTCCTGCTCATCGCGGTGCTCTATTACTTCACCCCCAACGTGCAGCAGCCCAAGTTCCGCTGGATCAGCATGGGCTCGATCGTCGCCCTGCTCGTCGCTGCCCTGGCGGCGGCGGCCTTCACCTGGTACGTGATCAACTTCGCGTCCTACAACGCGACCTACGGGATCATCGGATCCGTCATCATCCTGCTGCTCGGTCTGTGGATCATCAACAACGTGCTGCTGCTGGGCGCGGAGATCGACGCCGAGGTCGAGCGCGGCCGTCAGCTGCAGGGCGGGATCAAGGCGGAGGAGACCATCCAGCTCCCGCCGCGCGACACCCGCCAGGTCGACAAAAAGGAGAAGAAGGAGGAGAAGCTCGTCGACCAGGGCCGCAAGCTGCGCCTCGAGCACGAGCACCTCGACTACTCCTCGGACGACTCCGAGAAGTACTCGGACAAGGATGCCGACAAGGTGTCCGGCAGGAGCTGACGGCTGTCCCCGGATCCGAGCGAACGGCGCGCACGGAGTTCCTCGATCCCGGCGGAGACCCCAGCGGCGGACCCTTGGTGCTGATCCACGGGTTCGCCGCTTCGTCGTTCGCGGCATGGGTTCGCACCGGCTGGGTGCGTGCGCCCGGACGCGCGGGCTGCCCCGCGCTGGGAACTGGCTCGCCCGGGCACGGGCCGCACGCCGCTCCCGCACCGTCGGGCACCAGCCGCGCGGGGCTCGGCGCCGCCCTCGCCGGGGCGGACCGCAGCGGGAACCGCGGTCGGATCGAGCGCTTTTCCGCGTCAGCGCGCCTGGTCGGGGCCGAACCGCTCGCCCCGGACGCCGGGGCGCCCGCCCAGCTCCTGCTCCTGTGCACCGGCGGGGCGGAAACCGGGGCCGTGGCCAGGCTTCGCGACAGGGTGGAGGCCCCCACCGAGCTGCACGTGCTGCCGGAGCGCGACCACGCCGACGTCCTCACGGCCCGTGCGGCACGGCAGGGCCCCGCCGTGGTCCTCCGCCGCTCTCTCGCACCGCTTCCGGGGTCTTCCCTAGACTGGGGAGCGGTGTTCCGGACCGGAACCGTCACGTCACGTCGTCCGAAGGAAAGGTCCTACTCATGCACGAGGTCAGAGCCGTCGTCGTCAAGGCGCAGAACGCACCAGCCACCCTCGAGACGATCCTCGTCCCGGACCCCGGTCCCGGGGAGGCGCTCGTGGACGTGCTCACCTGCGGGGTGTGCCAGACCGATCTGCACTACAAGGTCGGCGCCGTGGGCGACGACTACCCGTACCTGCTCGGTCACGAGGCCTCGGGCGTCGTCTCGGCGGTCGGCGAGGGCGTCACCGAAGTCGCCGTCGGCGACAAGGTCATCCTCAACTGGCGGGCGGTGTGCGGCGAGTGCCGGGCCTGCCGCAAGGGCGAGCCCTGGTACTGCTTCGCCACCCACAACGCCACGACCAAGATGACG